>JAOZNO010000454.1:0-292 GCA_029933755.1 Bacteroidales bacterium
GCAAAGTCTTTCAGACTTGGTAAGTTTCTGAGAAAAGCACACTTTATGGACAAACTATTATACCAATTATACTAAAAACGGTTTTAAATTTGATCTTTGGAAAGTGCTTTTGTTTTAATTGTCAGCAAGTTTAACCATTTAACAATATAACCATTTAAAGTATACTTGTAAATTGAAAAATAGAAGATAATTATCGGCATCCCTGAATGTTTAAACCAGAGGTATTAAAAACTGTCTTTTTTTACTTGGTTTGTTTTTCTGCAATTCCCCCTTGGTTCCAGGTAAAGGCAAG
>JAOZNO010000454.1:302-4197 GCA_029933755.1 Bacteroidales bacterium
ATCCACCATCCCATCCATAGTTGTCAACTACATAGCCCATGCCTATGTTTCCCAGAATAGAAGCTCCGATAAAGTACCCAAAAAGACCAGTTAATCCGGCAGCAGTACCCGCTGCTTTTTTTGGCACCAAATCAAGTGCATGTACCCCAATGAGCATTACCGGCCCATAAATTAAGAATCCAATAGCAATTAAAGCAAAATTATCAATTAAAGGATGCCCAGGAGGATTAAACCAATATACAAGAATTGCAATAAACACAAAGACCATATAAATAATACCAGCAGGTGCACGTCTGCCCTTAAAAACCTTATCACTTAGGTAACCACATAATAATGTGCCTGGTATTCCAGCCCACTCATAGGCAAAATATGCCCATTTTGAATCATCCGCCGAGAACCCTTTTACCTCCATAAGGTATGTTGGTGCCCAGTCAACAACACCATAACGCACAAAATACACAAATGCATTTGCAAAAGCAATTGACCATAGCCATTTATTAGGTAAGATGTATTTTAGAAAAATTTCTTTTGCGGAGAATTCTTTTTCCTGTGTTTTGTCATAGCTCTCTGGATAATCATTCTTAAACTCCTCAATGGAGGGTAATCCTACTGACTGAGGTGTGTCTTTTAAAAGTATGTAAGTGAGGATTGCAATAAGGAAGGCAATTATTGCCGGAAAGTAGAATGAACTATGCCAATCACCAAATATTGCTAAGCCTGCAATTGCTAGAGGACCAATTAAACCACCACCAACATTGTGTGCTACATTCCATAATGCCATTTTTGTTCCTCGTTCTGTTTGCGAAAACCAATGAGCCATGGTTCGCCCGCTTGGTGGCCATCCCATACCCTGAAACCAACCATTTAGTAATAAAAGCACAAACATAATGCTTATACTTGAGGTTGCCCATGAAATTAAGCCCATTGAGGCAATGATTATAGAAGAAAGAACCAGTCCTAAAGGCATAAATATGCGAGGGTTACTTCGGTCTGAAACGTTTCCCATAAAAAACTTACTTATTCCATAGGCAATTGAAACGCCTGACAAGGCAAATCCTAATTCTAATTTTGTATAACCCTCCAGAATTAAGTCCGGAATAACTAGTGCGAAATTTTTCCTGACAAGGTAATATCCGGCATAGCCTACAAATATTCCTATAAAAACTTTTACTCTATTTCTTTTGTATGCAGAATCAATTTCTGCTTCCGGTAATTGGGGTATGTGCTTTGCTGGTTTTAAAAAGTTAAACATTGCTTGTTATATTTACTGATTTTAGTTTAGTAATACTTCATTAGGTTTTATCCCTGGCAGGGTTCGCTCTTAAATATCGGGTATACAAAACTAACGGGTTAACCCGTCAGATCATTAAGCTTAAACCAACAAATAAGATTTTGCCAATTCTGTATATTCCTCAATCTGTTTGTCAATCCATTGTTTATCGTACTTTAGTTCATCAGCCATAATCTTTGCTACTTCGGGTGCCATGGCAATACTGGCTCTTGCATCTAAAAATAATGCCCGCACACGTCTGGCTAAAACATCTTCAACTGTACGAGACATTTCATGACGTACAGCCCAAAGAACCTCAACTCTTGAAAAAGGCAGATCGTCATGCAACTTTTTACCTAAATCAGGGTTTTTGCGAATCAATTCCATTAATTTTATACGATCAGAACCATAAATATACATGTGGTTTTCATAGTCTACCGTTTTTACATATCCATGTATCGGCATGTTTTCCGTAACACACTTTTTATGCTCAATTCCGGCAATCATCATTGCTTTATCTACTGTATCCTCTGCCATTTTTCTGTAGGTAGTCCATTTACCGCCTGTTATCGTTACTAAACCTGAAAGTGAAACAATTAGTTTATGGCTTCTGGAAATTTCTTTTGTTGATAAACCATCACCTTGTGGCGCAGCTAAAGGCCTTAAGCCTGCAAATATGCACAAAACATCTTCTTTGGTAGGGTCTTTTTCCAAGTACTGTGCTGCTGTTGATAAAATGAAATCTATTTCTTCTTCTAATGCTCTGGGCTCCAGGCTTGTTTCATCAATTGGGGTGTCTGTTGTGCCAACCACTACTTTATCATGCCATGGAACTGCAAATAACACACGACCATCTGATGTCTTAGGAATCATAATCGCGGCATCGCCTTGTATAAAAGACTTATCTAATATAACATGAACACCCTGACTTGGCCTTACAATCTTTTTTGCTTCCGGGTCATTCATTTTTAAAATATCATCAACAAATACACCTGTTGCATTAATTACTGCCTTACTTTTTATATTAAATACCTCACCACTTTCCATGTCTTTGGCTTTAACACCACAGATCATCCCATCATCATCCTTTAATAAATCTGTAACCTTAATGTAATTTAAGGGAACTCCATCATTTTCAACGATTGTTTGTGCAATATTTATAGCAAGTCGCGAATCATCAAACTGACCGTCGTAATAAATAACACCTCCGGTAAGATCCTTTTCCGACAAGTTTGGAATTGCTTTTAAGGTTTCTTCTTTTGAGATATGCTCTGATGGTCCCAATCCTAAACTGCCTGCCATCATATCATAAACTTTCATCCCAACAGTGAAAAATGGGCCTGTCCACCAACTGTAGTTGGGGATTATAAATTTCTGATTTTTAACTAAATGTGGTGCATTTTGTCTGAGTAGACCACGTTCATGTAATGCTTCTAAAACTAAGGAAATATCACCTTGAGCTAAATATCTTACACCACCATGTACTAACTTTGTGCTACGACTTGATGTGCCTTTTGAAAAATCTGATTGTTCCAGAAGAAGAGTTTTAAACCCTCTTGTTGTAGCATCCAGCGCAGTTCCTAGACCCGTTGCTCCACCACCAATTACAATCATATCCCAGGTGCTTTCTTGCATTTCCCTGAGTTTTTTAAGCATTTGATTTCTGTTCATACTGTCTTTTATTTGTAACTTTATTACATTTTGTGATACTCGTAAATCGTTTTAATACTATACATGTACCTTTGAAACTATATTACAAAGCAATATATATTCATCCAAAAATACTTCTGTTATTTTAATCAAAATATGTTATTTATTGATATATAAAGACTTTGCAAGTTGAGTACTAACTTAGTAAGTTTTTTGAACTTGCGAAGTTTTTCTAAAAATTATTATTGGCTATGATATAGCATTTTGTGGTTTTTATTTATTTTGTCCACAGATTATCTCAGATAAACGCAGATTTCATCTGTGTATTTATCTGTGCTCATTTGTGTCATCTGCAGACTAATCATTTATGCTTTCTCCCCACAAAACTATAAAATTCATAATTGCCAAGCTTATTAACGTTCAAATATTCTTTATTATTCTGGCATTTCAGTAATGGCGGTACTCCGAAAAGCCGCTTAGCGGCTGAATGCAGAAAATCACACTTTTCGGAGCAGACTCAGTAATGTATTTGAAAATTAAACTTTACCCACAATATTTTATATCATAGCCTTATTATTTACCGAAGTTTAAGTTCGTTATCTGTTATACCATATTCTTATAGTTGTAAATTATTAAAGAGTTAAGCGTGAGGGCAAAATCTCTGTAATTTATAATCAATAATGAATACTCAATATCGCCTTTCCCAGCCTGATAATATCACCATTTTTTATAACTTTTTTATTAATCTTAATATCGTTAACAAAAACACCGTTTGTGCTGTCATGATCCTGAATATAGAACTCCCCACCTTCATTTGTAATACTTGCATGATGAGAAGAAATTGTTAAGTCGTTAATTAGTACATCGCAATCTTTTTTGCGTCCAATAGTTGTAACCAATTTTTTTATATGAAAATTAGAAATGTCATTTAGAAGCTTAGTTTCAATAACAGGAGTTTGTGTTTGTGTACTCAAA
>JAOZNO010000455.1 GCA_029933755.1 Bacteroidales bacterium
AAGCATTTTCACGATAACCTTCAACCCACCAACCATCAAGAACACTAAGATTAAGTACTCCGTTCATTGTAGCTTTCATACCACTAGTGCCAGAAGCTTCCAAGGGACGTGTTGGCGTATTTAACCAAATATCAACACCCTGCACTAGTTTTTTTGCCAACTCAATATCATAATTTTCAAGGAAAATAAGTTTGCCTAAAAACTCTGGTTTTTTTGATAAGCTGATAATTTCTTTAATTATTGCTTGTCCGCCACCATCATTTGGATGTGCCTTACCTGCAAAAATAAATCGAATTGGCTTTTTTGAATTATTTAGTAAGCTTTTAAGCCTTTCCATATCTCTAAACAGAAGATTCCCTCGCTTATATGTTGCAAATCTTCGAGCAAAACCAATTGTCAAATACTCCTCATTTAATTCTTTTCGTATAGTGGCAATATGCTTTGGACTTTCGTATAATCGTGTTCCTTTTTCATCAAGGTAAGATTTTATGTAATTAAACAGCTTTTTCTTTTCATTTTTTCTGTGCTGCCACAATTCTGCATCATCAATATCATCTAGTTTTTTCCATAATTCAGGATTTGATTGTCCGCTTATAAACTCATTACCTAGAATATTTTTATATAGTTCTAACCATCCGTTTGACGACCAGCTTGGAAGGTGAACACCATTTGTAACATATCCAATATGTGATTCTTCAGGAAAATAACCATCCCAAAGTTTATTAAACATATCTTTCGTAACTTCGCCATGCAATTTACTAACCCCATTAATTTCCTGTGAAAAGTTGGCTGCCAAATAGCTCATTGAAAACTTCTCATTTTTATTGCCAGGTCTTGATTTACCCAAATCAACAAAATCTTCCCAACTTATTTTCAAGCGTTCTGGATAATGCCCTAAATAAGCCATTATTTCATCTTCGCTAAAAGCATCATGTCCTGCCGGAACAGGTGTGTGAGTAGTAAATAAACTTGAAGCCTTTACAATTTCAAGTGATTCAGCAAAACTGAATTTTTCCTTTTTCATCAACTGGTTTACGCGCTCAATTCC
The DNA here is from genome assembly GCA_029933755.1 of Bacteroidales bacterium. Lineage (GTDB taxonomy): Bacteria > Bacteroidota > Bacteroidia > Bacteroidales > NBLH01 > NBLH01. Next base: position 1,049 of record JAOZNO010000455.1, read on the forward strand.
TGCAAAAGCTGCATGTCCCTCATTTAGGTGATAAACATCTTTTTTAATACCCAGTTTTTGTAAAACTCGAACACCGCCCACGCCTAAAATTAATTCCTGTTTTATACGATAATCATGATCTCGTCCATATAAACTCCATGTTAATTCACGATCATCTTTCTGATTATCCACCCTGTCAGTATCCAGTAAATAAAGCTTCACTTTACCTACTTCAACCAGCCAAATTTGTATTTTAACCACTCTACCCGGTAAAACCAGTTCAACAAAAATAGCATTGCCATTTTTATCTTTAAGCTGTGTAACTGGCATTTTGGCAAAGTTTTGCTCTAAATAATTTACCTGCTGTTCACCTTTTATTGATAAATGCTGCCTAAAATATCCATATTTATACAACAGACCAACCGCAATCATATCAACATTCGAATCAGAAGCTTGTTTCAAATAATCTCCGGCAAGGATACCTAAACCACCTGAGTAAATTTTTAGATTTTGACTGATACCAAACTCCATGCTAAAATAAGCAATTGCAGCCTCATCTTTTTTATAAGGACGTTGTAAGTATTCATCAAACTCAGAAAGAACTTTATTATACAATTCAGTATATTGTTTGTCTTTCCCTAACTCATTAAAGCGCTCATAAGTAATGCACTGCAATAAAGCCGAAGGGTTTTTTTCACTCTTTATCCATTTTTCAGGATTTAGATAATTAAAAAGTTCCTGTGCAATAGGATTCCACGACCACCAAAGGTTTTTAGCCAGTTCATCTAAACGAATAAATTGCTTGCTTAGGTTTGATTTCACATGTAATTCACGCCAAACAGGCTTATTACTCTTATAAGTTTGCATTGATGTAAATTCAGTTTCTTTCTCTTTTGGAATGATGTTTTTTGCTCGCTCTACACTTTTTTGCAAAGCAATATCATAAGCTTCATAATAGTATTTTACCAGGTTTTTCCATAATGCTATACGTGAAACATCAAAAGCATTCTTACGTGCTTTTTTAAAAAACTTCTCATCTTTATCACTGCAAAGCACTATGGTCTTAGCAATTTCGTCAACTACATAAGAGTAGTTATCATCATCACGTTCAATCACTTTCAGGCAGTCACTTAATTCGATACCTTCATTTAAAATCCATCGGCCAAAACCAGAAAGTGTAGTAGTAACTGTAGGGATATAAAATGCCAAACTCTCAAGTGGCGTGTAACCCCAAGGTTCATAATAGGACGGAAAAACGGATAAATCAAATCCAATAAGTAAATCCCAATAATTAAGATTAAAAATACCATCTTCACCATTAAGATAAACAGGAACAAATATTACTTTAACTTTATCATTTTCATTGTTTTTCAACTCATTTTCTGCAATTTTATTTAGTGTTGGATCCCATTCGGCATCATGTAGGTAATGAGTTAATACATTATTTTCGTTAGGCGATGGACTTCCTCCTTTTTCCAGTCGATGAAGTAAATCCTTTCTTGCACCATAATTATTTGCCGGAACCAACACAAATGCAATCGTATCTTGTCCTAATTTTTCATCTTTATTTGCCTTACCCAAAGCATCAACAAAAACATCCAAACCTTTATTTGAAAACTCATAGCGACCACTTGAAGCAACAAATTTTACATTTTTCGGCAGTTTATAACCAAATAATGCTTCAGCAACTTCACGTAATTTATTACGAGCTGTTGTTCGTTTTTTGTCAAAATCTGCCCCAATCGGAACAAAATCATCTTCAAAACCATTTGGAGTAACCAAATCAACATCTTTTTCATGAAACTGACTACATTCTTTTGCTGTAATTTCACTAACGGTAGTATAAACATCAGCCTGCTGTGCTGATATTTTTTCAAGCGATTGTTTTGAGATAATATTAAACTCTTTTGCTTTTAAATCACCATTATAAGTATCTAGTTTACTATAAAGCGGCAATCCGTTTCCGGCAATTGAACGACCAATTGCTGTGGCATGTGTAGTAAAAGCAGTTGCAATATATGTAGCTTTGTCTTTTAGGTAAAGTACCCCGGTACCAGTCATCCATTCATGAAAATGAGCAATTACTTTATCTTTAGCAGTTAAATTTGACTTGTAAAAACTTTCTACAATTCTTCCGGCAGCATATCCGAAAATTGCAGGTTCAATATAGTCCCATTGTCCCGATAGAGAATCTAATTGGTACAGATTCCAAAATCGTTCAAAAACTTCGTTCTTCTCAGCAATAAAAGGTGTGAAATCAACTAAAATAACAATTGGCTTACCTACAATTTTCCACCGCCCAATTTTAATTCGCAAGCCTTCACGTTCAGCATTTTTCTTCCACTCAGGAAATAATGAATTATCCTCCTCGAATTCTGGGTTAATGCTATCTTCACGATGCAAGTCAGGGCCAATCATTATCAGACCATCTTTTAGTTCTTTTTGCAAGGAAATTGCTTTTGTTGAAACAACCGTATGGATTCCGCCTACCTTATTACAAACTTCCCAGCTTGTTTCGAATATATAATTGGGTTTTAACATTTTATAAATTGTTATATTATTTTAATACTATTGCCATTGAATAGCAATTAAGCAAATTTGTATCAGCTTTTAAATTAATTTATGACTGTTTTAAAAAAACAAAGCTGCAAAAATAGAATAGTTTTTGATAATTACCTCATATTTTTATTTTTTCGATATCGCCATTTATATTAACAATATAAGCTAGATGGACTATTCTGTCTATTATAGCAGAAGCTAATACATAATCACCAAAAACATTTCCCCTATCTTCAAAAATTCTATTTGGTGCTTTTAAAATCCAATTTCATCAAGAATAAGTTCCATCAGCTCTTGATGTATTTAACTTGTTGATTATTTATTGGTATGAGATAACCTATAGACATTGGTGAGTAACAATGGTTTTCCGATGGAATGAGAACTCTTAAATGCTACAAAAAGCATAACTACTACATGATTCTGGTTTGTAAACTTCTTTTGCTCAAGTTTAGCTTGCCTGTCCGCCGTACTTTTCACTATGGAAGGCGGGTCGGGGATATTTTTAATGACCAATGACTTAATGACTAATTACCTGTAAATTAATCCGCCGAAAGTCGGACAGGCTCATAGAAGATAATTGTCGGCATTCCAGAATATTTAAACC
>JAOZNO010000456.1 GCA_029933755.1 Bacteroidales bacterium
CACCGGATTTATTTCAAACATGCTTGCATCAGTACTTACATATGCTTTGTATAAGGCAGTTACAAACTTCACCATCTCTTTGAAAGCTTTTCCTGAAAGACCAAGATTAAATGCAACTCTACGTGCCTGATATGGCATAATTCCCACTTTAGGGTCTATTTCTTCTTTAAAGATTAAATGAGGAGTTTGGTCAGCAACGGTTTCAATATCCATACCGCCTTCTGTAGAATACATGATTATATTTTTTCCAATTTCCCGGTTTAATAATACACTCATGTAATATTCTTTGGTTTCAGATTCACCCGGATAATATACATCCTGAGCAATTAAAACCTTATTTACTTTTTTACCTTCCGCCCCGGTTTGATGTGTTACCAGTTGCATTCCTATAATGTCTTTAGCAATGCTTTTAACTTCATCAATACTTTTTGCCAGTTTAACACCGCCACCTTTTCCTCGGCCTCCTGCATGGATTTGAGCTTTTACAACCCACCAGCTGGTACCAGTTTGTTTATTCAGTTCTTTCGCAGCATCAACTGCTTCTTCTGGTGTGTTGGCAACAATTCCTTCTTGTATATTAACACCAAAGCTCTTTAATACTAATTTTCCCTGATATTCGTGTATATTCATTTGTATATAATGTTAAGTATTATTATTTTATATCCTTCAGTGAAGGTTTATATTTAAAACTCTTTTCAGAGGCCGACAAAATTAGAACTTTCATTCGATATATATGGATACATAACTACATGTTTAGAAACACTTTAAGGTTCCAACATAATTATGTGAACTACAACGGACTTTTTAAAAATTCTGTCCGTAATATGCTATACAAATAGGAATCCTGGTATTTTCCTTCAATCAAAAAGTTTTGCCTAAGCTGCCCTTCTTTTGTAAAACCTAAGCGGTCAAGAACATTAATTGATCTCTCATTCCCAATATATGTTTGTGCTTCAATTCTGTGAAATTTTAACTCTTCAAATACAAATTTAATAAAATGATTTAAGCTCTCATGCATTATACCTCTGCCCCAGTAATCTTTTACTAACTGAAAACCAAGTGATGCAAATGAATGTTTCTGATCAATATTAAATAAGCTGATTGTCCCTAAGAAATCTTTGGTTGCCCGTGAAAATATGCCAAGAAATATTAAATCCTGATTATCTGCTTCTTTATTTTCAGTATCTATAAATTTTTGGGTATCACTCAAACTTCTCAATCTTTCAATATCTGTATATTTTTGAATGTTTGCATCTGAATATAGATTAAATAGCACACTACTATTTTCTTTAGTTAATGCCTTTATATTCAAATTAGTACTTTGTAAGCTAATTTCCGAATACTTAAGTTTTTGATTATCCATGTTTCTCAAATTGTTCTAGTTCTAATTGTAAGTTTTCCCATTTTTGCATTTCTTGTTCCAACTTTACTTTTTTATTTTCGTAATTTTTATAAAATTCCTGACCATCTGCACCTATTCCCTGGCTTAACAAATTATCAGCTTCTGCAATTTCCAGCTCCAACTTATTAATTACTTCTTCAACTCTTTTTATTCTATTGGCAATTTTTCTCTTGTTACGCTCAAACTCTTTGTTTTCCAAATAAGTTAATTTTTTACTTGTTGGCTTTTTAATTTGTTCAGAGCTCTTTTTTTCACTTTTTCGCTCTATATCTTTTAAGTTTTTCAGCTTTCTTTTTTCCAGAAAATCAAATATATTTCCTCGGTATTCTTTTATTTTTTTGTTTCTGAACTCATAAAGCTTATCAGTTAAGCCATCTAAGAAATCACGATCATGTGAAACAACAATTAAAGTTCCATTGTATTGCAAAAGAGCTCTTTTCAGAATTTCTTTTGAACGAATATCTAAATGGTTTGTAGGTTCATCAAGTACTAATAAATTATATGGTTCAAGTAGTAATTTAGCCAAAGCCAGTCGTGACCTTTCCCCTCCTGACAAAATCTCAACTTTTTTATCAACGGTTTCACCACTAAATAAAAATGATCCCAGTATTGAACGTAAGCTTTTACGCACATCACCAACTGCAATATCATCTAAGGTTTCAAAAACAGTTTTATTTTTATTTAAAAGTTCATCCTGATTCTGAGCATAGTATCCAATATGCACATTATGTCCAATTTTAAGACTCCCGGAATAATCATGTTCACCAATAATAATACGAGAAAGTGTGGATTTACCTTCACCATTTTTGCCAATTAAAGCAACTTTCTCACCTCGTTCTATAATAAGGTCAATATCCTTAAAAACAATTAAGTCGCCAAAATTTTTAGTAAGCATTTCTGCTTCAACTGATATGGCTCCTGAACGAGGTGCATCCGGAAATCGAAAATTAACAGAAGAGTGATCTGTTTCATCAATCTCAATTCGTTCAAGTTTGGCAAGTTGCTTAACTCGTGATTGCACTTGAACAGCTTTAGTTGCCTGATATCGAAATCGTTCAATAAATCGTTCGGTATCCTGAATAATTTTTTGTTGATTTTCAAATGCTGCTTTTTGCTGAATTATTCGTTCCTCTCGAAGCTTCAAATACTTAGTGTATGGTGCTTTATAATCATAAATTTTTCCCAAAGATATTTCAATAGTACGTTTCGTGATATTATCTAAAAAAGTACGATCGTGCGAAACCATAACTACTGCACCATGATATTTCCTCAGAAAGTCTTCCAACCATTGAATTGATTCAATATCCAGATGATTTGTAGGCTCATCAAGTAGTAGAACATCAGGTTTTTGCAGTAGTATTTTGGCAAGTTCAATACGCATACGCCATCCCCCACTAAACTCAGTAGTAGATCGATCAAAATCTTTGGTTTCAAAACCTAAACCTTTAAGTGTTTGCTCAATTAATGCTTCACGATTTGCAGCACCAATTAACTCAATTCGCTCATTATAATGTGTTAATTGGTTAATTAAATCAATATATTCATTTGATTCATAATCTGTACGCTCGGTAATTTCTATATTAACTTGCTCTATTCTTTTTTCTAAATCATTTAGCTCAATAAAAGCTTTATCAGTTTCTGCTTTCACTGTAGAGTCCGATGCATGTTTCATTTGTTGCGGAAGGTAGCCCAAGCTAATATCCTTTGGCATTGCTACTGTACCTTTGCTGGGCTCATCAGAACCGTGAATTATTTTTAGTATGGTTGATTTTCCTGCACCATTCTTTCCAACCAAACCAATTCGGTCTTTGCTGGTTATAAGAAAAGTTATATCCTTAAACAGGTCGAAGCCACCAAAATTAACTGATAAATTATTTATAGAAATCATTTGAATTAATTAAGTTTGGCAAAAATAGAAAAAATGCAGACTTCGGCTGTTTTAAAATAATCTTTTTTTACAAAAACTTATGAAAATTAAAATACATAGGATAAAACTTATCAAAAAACTAAATCTTTTTATTGTTTTGATATTATCAGTAATGCTTTTTTCATGCAACAACACAGAAAAAAAGTATAAAATTGCTATTTCTGATTCATCCACATCACTCAACAAAGTTGGAGTACCTATAATTCAACTTCTTGAAAAAGAAATGGGTATCGAGTTTGAAGTATTAGAGCAAACAAGTGGATCTGTTGAACACATTAAATTGCTTGCTGAGGGAAAAATAGATTTTGCAATTGCACTAACTACTGTTGGTAGTAATGAATTTGATAATGTCTCAGGAACTGACCATCATAAAATAAGATCCATTTCGCCATTGTACAATCAAAACCTATTTATAATTTACCATGATTCATTAAAACCAAAAAATCTTGCAGACCTAATACGTGGCAGAAAAATTGGTTTGGGAATAGAAAATGGAGGTACCGCAGGATTTACGAAAAATATACTCAAAGAATTTGGTATTGATGATTCTGAATACACATCGGTTTATACAAATAATAAGGATAACTTTTGCAATAGCTCAATTGATGTAAGCTGCTCATTTACTTCATTTAACAATGGTAGGATTGTGAAAATGTTAAAGAATAAAGATAGTCGTTTATTTAGTTTAGGTGATTCTGAAAAAGCCTTTAGTGGCTCGGCCGTTGATGGTATTTGTAAAAAACTATGGACTGCAAAACCACTTATTATCCCTAAAAACAGCTATTATGCTAAGCCTTCAAAACCAGTTTTAACGGTTTCTGTATTTACCTCATTATTGTGTAAAAATAACCTGGA
>JAOZNO010000457.1 GCA_029933755.1 Bacteroidales bacterium
AAATTAAGACGAGAATAACGCAGTATTTGCCGTTTTCTTGCAGAGACTAAATAGATGTATTTGTTAAAAATATTGAATATTCTAACAAAAGGGATGTATTTCAAGAATTATTAATCTGTATAAAATGTTAAAATGAAAATAAAATTTAAAATACTAATTTTAGTAGCTTTATTAACAGTGAATTACCAGTTAGAAGCACAGGAAGATTCATTACAAGCTGAAGTGCAAAATACAATTGAGCGCATGCAGAGTCAAGATTCAAAATTAACAATTGGCGGGTATGGACAAATAGATTATAACCAAGAATTGAACTCACAAATAAATTATAATGGTAATATGGATGTTCACCGCTTAGTATTGCTGTTTGGTTACAAGTTTAATTCTAAAACATCGTTTTTTACTGAAATTGAGATGGAACATGTAAAAGAAGTGTTTGTAGAGCAAGCTTTTTTGAATCATAAAATTAATAATTGGTTAAATTTCAGAGCCGGATTAATGCTTATCCCAATGGGCTATATTAACGAATATCATGAACCTCCCGCATTTAACGGTGTAGAACGTCCCAATGTAGATAAATATGTCGTTCCAACCACTTGGCGTGAAATCGGTTTAGGTTTTAGTGGTCGACTAAGCGAATATTCTATTAAATATCAGCTGTATGTAACTAATGGATTTTTGGGTTATGATGGTGCTGCCAAATTTGATGGTGAGAATGGATTACGAGGAGGCCGGCAAAAGGGTGCAAAATCAGTCTTTACTACACCCAATATAACTGGTCGAGTGGACTACTTTGCTATACCAGGGCTGAAGATTGGTTTGTCCGGTTATTTTGGAAAATCACAATCAACTCTTTATGATGGTATTGAAAAGAATGATTATGTGTTGACACAAAGCGCTGATAGTTCTGTTGTAGGTATTAGCATGTTTGGAGTAGATGCTCAATATAATATAAATGGTTTTGGTTTCAGGGGACAGTTTATTTATTCAGAACATAGCAATACTCAAGCATATAACCAACTTACTGGTAGTGATTTTGGGAGTCAGATTAAAGGTTATTACCTGGAGGCTTCGTATAATATATTTCAAACGATACCTACTAAACATAAGCTAATTCCTTTTGTGAGATATGAGAATTATAATACGCATGCTGTTGTAGAAGATGGTGTTACTACTAATGATGCTTTTGCCAGACAGGAATATATTTTTGGATTGGGCTGGAAAATGCATACAAATGCTGTACTTAAAGTTGATTACCAGGTATTGGTGGAAGGAAACAATAAACAGAGAAATTTCTTTAATATGGGAGTAGGGGTAATGTTCTAGACTATTTCGTGTTTGTCCTTAAAGTCCGCTATCTTCGTTATGCTTGCCCTTAAAATAATCCTTTACGATAGTAAACTCACATTTTTTAGACTTCACAAGCCTAGATATCGAACTTTCTAAACCAAACACAGACTTTAAAGATAGACTATTTAGTGTTGGTCTCTATACAGTTCGGTTTGCTCACTTTAAAACTATTAAAAAAATCAACAAAGATGAAATATTTAGTATTCATAATCTCTTTAGTATTAGGCTTAACAAATAAATCTACTAATATTGATTTAACCCCCAAAATGTTGAAAATAATTGAAAAGGAAATTAATAAAAGTTGGAAAGAGCTTGAAGTTTCACGTTCGTCATTATTTATTAGTGATCATATTCCTGATGATTTACACATTGAAGCGAATAATTCTTTTGTTCTATTAAATAATACCGACACATTGGCTTACCTTTTTATCCGAAGAACAAATGGTTGTGTAATCGGTGGTTGTACTGATGAAAATGTTATGGACAAACCAATTTCTAATAATTTTGCTGAGCGTTATGAACATTTTGATTATATGATTATTTTGAACAGAGATTTAAGCATTAGAAAAGTGAAAGTTTTAGTTTATGATGGAGAATATGGTTACGAGATTACATCTAAATTGTGGCTTAAACAGTTTATTGGTTACTGTGGTGAAAATCTAAATTATGGCTCTGACATTCAGGCAATTTCAGGAGCAACCGTATCTGCTCAATCTATTACAGATGACATACAATTATTGGTGCAATCTGCTAAAAAAATGAGGGCTTTAGGTGTGCTTTAAACAGGGCACGCATAAGCACCTATACTACAAGCTATTAAAAGTGTACTGGGCTTAAGTTTAGATGTTCTGGGATTCCTTAACTGTTTAATAATTTGTTTTTTGTACATTGGTGATATGTTTATTTGGTTATTCTGTGATGATAAAATCACCAAATAAACGGATAAACAAATAATCAGAATATTATAAGATCAAAAAAACACAGAACATTTAAACCATAGCCGTATGCTGATATAATACAATAATCCTAAATTGCTAAAATCCAAACGTATTTTTACAAGTTTATTGTGAAAATCCAAACGTATTTTATCATAATAACTGTGAAAATCCAAATATATTTATTATATTTGTGTAAAGAAAATATTCAATTCATAATAATTATGATACGTTTTTTCACAGAATATCTTATTGATTGGAAAAGTCGTAAAGACAGGAAACCATTAATTGTACGTGGAGCAAGGCAAGTTGGTAAAACCTATACGATTGAAAAATTTGGAAAAGAAAATTTCAATGATATAATAATAATAAACTTTGAAGAAACACCCGATTTAAAACTATTTTTTCAAACGAACGATGTAATACAAATTATACAAAATCTTGAAATCTACTATGGAAAAAAAATAGATTCCACAAATACATTACTCTTCCTGGATGAAATTCAAACCTGCCCTGAAGCTATCGTTACTTTACGGTATTTTTATGAAAAGGCACCCAACTTACATCTTATTGCAGCCGGGTCATTATTAGATCATGTGCTTAATGATTTACAATACTCTATGCCTGTTGGAAGAGTGGAATTTTCTTATATGTACCCATTAAGTTTTTATGAATTTTTAATTGCCAATAATAAAAAATCGCTTATTGATTTTTTAAAAAGTTACGCAATCAAACAAGAAATCCCCCAGCCAATCCATTACAAACTAATGGAATTAGTTCGTTTATATTTTTTTATTGGTGGAATGCCTGAGGCAGTTAATATCTATATGAAAACAAAAAGTTTAATTGATGTTGAACGTATTCATGAAAATATTTTAAAATCATTAGAATTTGATTTTTCAAAATATGGAACACGCACACAACAGCAAATAATGACAAAATTGCTTAAATACGTACCAAAAGCCTTAGGCCAAAAATTTAAATATGTGAATTTTGATAATTCTTTACGCTCAGATGCCATCAGAAAATCATTAAATTTATTGAGTATGAGTAAGATAATTTATCTTATTCATAATTCTAAAGCAAATGGCATCCCACTTGAACATGATTCTGTGGAAAAGATTTTCAAACCACTATTTTTTGATATTGGGCTTTCCAATCATATCCTTAAATTACGACTTACCGATATAGAAAATTTAGTTTTGAATAATGAAGGTAGCCTTGCTGAGCAATTTGTAGGACAAGAACTTTTATGCCGGGCTCCTTATTTTATGGAAAATAGCATTTATTACTGGTTACGCGAACAAAGGAATTCAGAGGCTGAAATTGATTACATGACCCAGATAGGGAACCAAATAATTCCAATTGAGGTAAAAGCCGGTAAAACAGGCACTTTAAAATCCCTACAAGTTTTTATTTCTGAAAAGAAATTAGACATTGCAATTCGCTTCAATGCTGATGTGCCATCAACAGTCCAGGTTGACACTTCTATAAAAATAGCCCAAAACGTAAAAAAAGTTAATTTCCAGCTAATTTCACTTCCTTTTTATCTGGTAGGTGAATTTCATAGGTTTTTAAACTTTTAGTGTTTAGAAACTAATTTCCAGTCTTCTTTTGTTTAACAGCTTCATAAAGCAATATTCCCGTAGCAACTGAAACATTTAATGACTCGATGCTTCCCAAAATTGGAATTCTTGCATTATTATTACAAAGTTTCAATATCTTATGTGAAACTCCATTTTCTTCAGAGCCCATGACAATAGCTAAAGGGCCTTTAAAACTAATTTCTGTATAGTCTTTATCAGCTTTTTCGCTTGCCGCAATTATTTGTAAACCACTTTCTTGCATTAGGTCTATTGCACTAAGAATATTATGAACTCTACAAACAGGTATTTGATATA
>JAOZNO010000458.1 GCA_029933755.1 Bacteroidales bacterium
AGTTTATTTTTTGCTTCTCAAATAAATTTTGTTCTATTTTGGGATTAAAATATTGTAATATCTTTTTCATTAATTATAGTTCTTAAAAAGTTTTAGTTTCTGTTGGGCAAATATTTATTTAGTATCCTATTTAAGGTTTCTCTGCTTATCGGTTTTGAAATAAAGTCATCGCAGCCTGTTGATATTGCTTTTTCTCTATCTTCGTTTGTTGTGTATGCTGTTTGTGCTACAATTGTTAGGTTAGGCCGCAATTCTTTTATCAGTTTTGTTGCCATAAAACCATCCATTACTGGCATTTTTATATCCATAAGAATGAAATCTATTTCTAGATTGGTTTTGCTTATTTCAACTGCTTTTTGTCCGTCCTTAGCATGAATTATAGTATAGTTTAGGTTCTTTTTTAACAAAGTTTCAAGGTACAGATAGTTTATTTCTTCGTCTTCTACTATTAGAATGGTATGCTTTTCTGATATTGTTTTCTTGTAGGTATTTAAATTCTCTTTTTTTTGTTCTGATTTTTTTAGTTTAAAAGGAATGTTAACTAAAAATGTTGAACCTTTTTCTTTTTCTGATTTTACGGTAATATTTCCGCCGAGTAATTCTGCATTTTCTTTTGCAATTGATAAGCCAAGTCCAAGCCCTCCGGTTTTTTGTGATAATTCTTTTTCTTCTTGCGAAAATTTTTCAAAAATAGTTTCTATATTTTCTGACCTGATTCCTATTCCACTATCTTTTACGTAAATTTCCAGGTTAGAGTTCTTATTATGTATTTGTACAATATTATAGCCAAATTCTATGAAACCTTCGCTCGTAAATTTTATGGCATTTTCTAACAGGTTATTTAAAATTTTGTGTAATTTGCTTTTATCAGTATAAATTACATATTTGTCGTGTGTGGGTGTCTTTGTAAGATGTAATGATAGGTTTTTTTGCTTTGCTTTTATTTCAAAAGTTAACAAAAGTTCTGAAAATAAATCATTTAAAGAGACTTCAGTTTCATTTACTTTTGTTTGTTTTGTACCAAGACTGGAAATTTCTATAATGTCCTCAATAATTCGTAATAACTGCTTACTGCTATTTTGAATTATATCAATGTATTGGTTCTTCTTATCGGCAATTAAATCAGGTTCTCTTAGAAAACCGGAAAACCCAATGATTCCATTCATAGGAGTTCGTATTTCATGTGACATGTTGAGAATAAATTCCGTTTTTAAACGGTCGCTTTGTTCTGCTCTGTCCTTTGCAATTTCCAGTTCTGAAAAGCTTTCTCTTAGCGCATCAGTGGTAACGACTAACTCTTCATTAGTAGCCCTAATTTCTTCTTCTGTAATAATTAACTCTTTGTTTTGCTCTGCTTTTATTCTTGCATCTTCATTAGCTGCATTAATTGCATTTTCTGCAAACTTGTGAATAAAATAATAAATAAATGAAATTATTATCAGTGTTATAGTATGATTTATATATCCGGATTTTAATTCTTCAACTTGTGGTGTGTTAAGGTTTAACACATTTAAATATGTTTTTGTTGTTGTCATTAATATAACAATAGCATTAAATATAATAACTTTTCTTGAAGCAAATAAAACACCAAAACCATAAACTGCAAAAGTTAGGTAAAATCCTGTAATATAGTTATGCAGTATTGATGTGTCATTATTTATAATATTCATAGGGATAACAGCTAAAACTATAATTCCTATTGAAAAAATATTTCCTGCAAGCTTAATACCTGATTTTTTAAGAATAAATAAATTAATCGTAATAAAAGTATATAATAAAGAAGTCATAAACACATTTGTCCAAACTTGCTTGCCCGATAAAAAGAATCCCTTAATCGTAATAGTTAACGCAATGAAAAGAATAATAAATACAATTATTAAAAAAGCATTTGTCTTTTGTTTTTCAAATAAACTTTGTTCGATTTTCGGACTGAAATAATTTATTATCTTTTTCATTAATTTCTGTTTATAGCATTAACTGATAGAAATACAGTAGTTATAGGTATTTACTTATGGTGTATATTCTTTGTTTAAAAATATAGGGATTTTTTTAAGTCTTTTCCTGTTTTTATTTAACCGATTTGTTTTGAGAACATTAAAAGTAGTTTGTTTAATCTTAAAAAGCAAATAAAAATATAATAAGAAAAATATTAATACCTTTGCTCAAACAGCTTAAAAAATAAATAATTGAGAGAAAATTACCTAAATAAATGGTTGCCGATTACGGTAAAAGATGCCAAACTACGTGGCTGGACAGAAATGGATGTAATTCTATTTACAGGCGATGCTTATGTTGATCACCCTTCGTTTGGGGCAGCAGTTATTGGACGAATTCTGGAAAGCATGGGCTTGAAAGTGGCCATTGTACCACAACCAAACTGGCAGGATGATTTACGCGATTTTAAGAAGTTTGGCGTACCACGTTTGTTTTTTGCAGTTACGGCAGGAAATATGGATTCAATGGTGAATCATTATACGGCAAATAAACGCTTACGCTCAAACGATGCATACACGCCTGATGGTAAAAAAGCACATCGACCGGACTATGCAAGTATTGTTTATAGTAAGATACTAAAGGATTTATTTCCGGATGTACCTATTGTTTTGGGCGGTGTTGAAGCTTCATTGCGACGCCTAACTCATTATGATTATTGGTCGGATAAATTAAAGCCTGGTATTCTTATTGAGACCAAAGCAGATATTTTAGTCTACGGAATGGGTGAAAAGCCAATAAAGGAAATTGTAAATAAACTAAAAGAAGGAAAATCCATTGTTGAGTTAACAAATATTCCGCAAACTTCTTATTTACAAACTGCTAAAGAACTTGATAATATTGATGATAAAGTAGTAGTTCAACTTTATTCTCATGAAGAATGCTTGAATGATAAGCTAAAATTTGCCAAAAATTTTAAAATTATTGAAACAGAATCAAACCGATTAAATGCAGATATTATTAAACAAAAAGTTGGTAAGGAGACTATTGTTGTAAATCCACCTTTTCCACTTATGGAGCAAAAAGAATTGGATAGCATGTATGATTTAGCTTTTACACGCTTACCGCATCCTAAATATGATAAGAAAGGGCCAATTCCGGCTTATGAAATGATTAAATTTTCTATTAAATTTCATCGTGGATGTTTTGGTGGTTGCAGTTTTTGTACTATTTCAGCACATCAGGGAAAATTTGTACAAAGCAGGTCAGAGTCTTCGGTACTGCGTGAAGTGAAAAAAGTAGCAGAAATGCCTGATTTTAAGGGTAATATTTCTGATTTAGGTGGTCCTTCAGCTAATATGTATCAAATGCAAGGGGTGGATCTTTCAATTTGTGAAACTTGTAAGCGACCTTCTTGTATTTCGCCAGCTATTTGTACTAATTTAAGTACAGATCATACAAAGCTAACAGCATTATATCAAAAAGCAAATAGGGTAGAAGGTGTAAAAAGAGTATATATTGGTAGTGGTATAAGGTATGACATGCTTTTTGATAAAAATAAAAATCTTACCCGGGATGGTAAAAAATATACTGAAAACCTTATAGAGAACCATGTTTCGGGTAGATTAAAAATTGCACCTGAACATACTTCGGACGAAGTATTGAAAATGATGCGCAAACCCACATTTGATCTTTTTAAGAAATTTCAAAAGCATTTTTTCGATATTAACAAAAAGCTGGGCTTAAAGCAACAGTTGATACCCTATTTTATATCCAGTCACCCCGGTAGCCAAATGGAAGATATGGCTGATTTAGCAATACAAACCAAAAAACTAAACTTTCAGCTGGAACAGGTTCAGGATTTTACACCAACACCCATGACCGTGGCTACAGTTATATACTATTCTGGTTATCATCCATATACGCTTAAGAAAGTATTTACTGCACGCACAAAAGAAAACAAATTAAATCAGCGAATGTTCTTTTTTTGGTATAAATGGGAATTCCGTAAACGAATTGAGAATAGTCTGAAAAAAATAGGCAGAATTGATTTAGTTAAAGAACTTTTTGAAATAAAACCAAAAGAAAATAAAGAACAGGCTAAAAGTGGTAAGACAAAGCATAAAGGAAAAACGAAAAAAAGAAGATAATAGAAAGTTCTAGCTCTAATTAGTGCGTGTCCATAAAGTCATCGTTTATGTATTGTTTATGCGTTTTACTATTTTGAAGTGTGAACAGTCTTCAGTT
>JAOZNO010000459.1 GCA_029933755.1 Bacteroidales bacterium
TTGTCGCTTCCATCAGAAACTACATAAAATCCAAACTCACCTCTGGCCGATTCTGTTTTTACATAAGCTTCGCCAGCAGGGATTTTCCATTTCATAGGGTTTGGTATCTTGTTATAATATTCCCCTCCAGGCATTTTTTCAATTACCTGCCTAACAATTTTTATTGATTCTCTAATTTCTTTTCTTCTTACCAATGCTCTTGCCCAAACATCAGAACCATGTTCTAATCCAATTTCGAAATTAAGTTGATCGTAAATTTCGTAAGGGTCATCTTTCCGAACATCACTGGCAATTCCACATCCTCTTAAAGGTGGCCCCACAACGCCCCATTCAATGGCTTTTTCCTTATCTATAATTCCTACACCTTGTGCACGTTTTTGAAAAATGGCATTGTCAAACATTAATTTATCATAATCATCCAGTCTTTTTTCAAGATAATCCATTGTTTTAAGAACTTTGTCACCAAATCCTTTTGGCATATCTCTTCTAACTCCACCCGGCCAAATATACATATGGTAGATTCTGCCTCCGGTTAACTCTTCAAATAAATCCAATATGTAGTTTCTATCGCCAACACTCCATTGGCCAACAGTATATAAACCTGCTGAACCATTTTGTCCGCCATACCATAATAAATAGGATGCTATACGACCTAATTCAAGCGTAAGTACTCTAAGCCATTTTGCTCTTTCCGGAACAATTCTTCCTTCAATTTCTTCAACGGCTCTTGCAAAATTTTCTTCATTTGGATCAGGTTCAGGCACACAAATTCGACAAACTATCGTAAAACTTTGCAGCCAGTTTCTTCTTTCCATTAATTTTTCAAAACCACGATGCAAATACCCAACTTCAGTTGTTGCTTTTGCAATAGTATCACCGGCAACTTGTAGTTTAACCATCATATTTCCGGTTATGCCGGGATGCTGAGGTCCTAAATATAATGTTGTTGTTTTTTCTCTCATTTTGTAACAATATTTTTATTAGTATATTGCTCAGACCTACGAGGTTTTAAAAACCTCGTAGGTCTAACTAATTTTAATCCCTGGTGTATTTTTTAGCAAAATCAGGAATTTCTTCTCCACTTCTTTCTGTAATTTCAGTTCTTACATCTTTCGCATCTTCTCTTCCCGGTCTGTCAAAAAAGTGATCATTAGAATATTCTTTCGTATCAAAATCTCTTCTCATTGGTGGCATATCTTCCCAGTCTTCAAGAATAAATTCTTTTGCCCCAACTAAACCTTCGAATTCAATACCGTACATTTCTCTTATTTCTCTTTCGTAGGTATTTGCCTGTCTCCAGATATTGTCGATGTTTTGCATTATTGGGTTTTCTCTATTTATTCTGCATTTGATGATAAGTTGTATCTTGTCTTCGGGTGACCAAAGAATATAAACTAACTCAAATTGTTTATCCTCAATCCAATCAACACAGGACATGTGCGAGAAATGATTATACTTTAACCTTTCTTTTGCATATAAAAGAACTCCGGGAATAGTTTCTGCCTCCGTTCTTACAATAATCCGTTTGTCTCTTTGAACTACTCCATTTACCTTTTCAAAGGCAGTTGTAATCGCTTCAAGTGTTTCTTTTTCTTTGATATGTTCTGACATAATTTCCTTTTATTTAGGCTATTGACCTACTCAATACTGCGAAATGTTTCGCCCATACAGGGCTTAATTTCACGATTGCATTACACACAGGGCTTTGCCCTGTGCTTTTAGATGTAAGGCTTTCAGCCTTAAATTAAGCTGGATTTGAATTACCAGCTTCCAATGACCAATGACTAATTACCAGTTACCAATTATAATCCGGCATTCGCCAATTCTTAATTACTCTCTTCTGATTAGCTCTGTATTCTTCAATATTATTTTGATATTTTAGCCAACCGTCTGCTTTTCCTTCCTGTATATATTCCTGCAATTTTACAAAACCTGAAATAACTGCTTCAGGCCTTGGCATACAGCCGTTTATAAACACATCAACAGGTATGTACTTATCTAAACTATTAATTGTGTTGTACGAGTCCCAATACATTCCTCCATTAATGGTACATGAGCCAAAGCCAATAACATATTTAGGATCTTGCATTTGTTCGTATACCCGAATTACCCGTTTCAAGGTTTTTGTAGCAAGATAACCTGTAATAAGTAAAACATCTGCTTGCCTAGGTGTGGCTGCTCCCCTGATACCAAACCGTTCGGCATCATATCTTGAGGTCATGGTTGGTGGTATTTCAATAGCCCCACAACCTGTTCCGTAAGCTAAAACAAACAATGAATGTTTTCTGGCAAAATTCTTAATGTACTCACTAATAGTTAATGAATCTTTTTTATCAATTTTTGGATTTATATTCATCCGCTTTATTTTTTTTCACGCAAAGTTGCTAAGACACAAAAAAATATCAAATCCTTAATAAATCAGGAAAGGCTATTTTTATTTGTATTAACAACTTCATATACGTTTAATTTTAATTACTTTATGAAACTTTTATTAATCAACTTTCTTTTTTATTAATGGCCAAGGGTATTATGCAATCATATACCAGGCATACAACATTCCGATTACTCCGAAGAAGGTTGGCCATCCCCAAAAATACCTGATTGATTGCTCTGTTCGATAACGTGGTGAAACAATTCCGTAAAGTACAGGAATCATGTATATCACAAATGTTTTTAATAATAATTCTAAAATATTAGACGCACCACCAAGAAAAATGTCAACGAACAAAACTAATTTTGCAAAAGTAAAAATAGCTCCACTTGTCATCATTAATCCTAAATATTTACCTCCGAATTCTGATGGTGGGCCTGATGCCAGTTCCGAAGGGGCGAATACAATGTCAAAAGGTGCATAATGCATCATGCCGATAAATGCCAGTAAGCCGGCAATAAATGCAAATGGCGATGCAAACATTAGCCATCCTATTTCATTTTGAAGTTCTAATATACCCGTTATAGATGTTACTTTAAACTGAATCATTATAGCAACTAAAGCTAATAACCATGGTACTTTATATCCTACCATCTGGCTTAAACCTCTTGAAACACCAATTGCAGAATTTGGATTACCTGTTTGACCTGCTCCTAAAGCCATCCCTAATTGACCAAGTACCATCATGTAAATTAAGAAAATAAGGTCGCCACTAAAGTTTAAGTTTTCGTAGAATTGCCCATTATTTAAGATTGGTACAAACATTAATGTTGCTGTTGATGCTGTTATTGCCCATAATGGCCCTAAATGCTGCATCCAACCATGATGTATTGCCGATTCTTTACTGTACAGTTTTAATACATCCAGAAAGTTCTGCCAAATGGGTGGCCCTACTCTGTTTTGAATTCGAGCAGTAACTTTTCTGCTAATACCACCATAAAACATACCAACCGTAAAAGCTGTGATTATGGTAATTATTATTCCTAATATAAGTGACCAATCCATTTAATTTATATTTAGAAAATTTGATCTTTAAATAATAATAATATAACAAAAAATATGATTACATATAATGCGTAACTTTGCCCATTTCCAGAGTAAACGTACCTGATAAATTGAAATAGTGCATTTAATCCTTTACCAATTTCATCATATATAGCATCCATTGACCTTTTCATTACGGGGCTAATTGCTCTTTCAAAAGGTTTGTAAAAGTCTAATTTATATGAAAGGTTCTCATGAGCTAATGGAATTTCACCTGATGAACTAATATCTTTTGTGGTTACATAACGGGTTCTCTTTTTGTTTTTTAAAGAGATAAAAATAAAGGTGATTATAAAAACGGTTCCAATAAACATTGATATGTGCTGTAAATTAACTTCATCGCCCCAGGCATTAACCAATAATGACATATTCCAATCTACAGTATTAAATCCCAGATACTGCATTCCGTTTGCAATTGGTTCAAATAATAATCCCGGGAAAGTACCCGTTACCATTAAAAATAATGATAATAACACCATTGGGATTAACATAGCAAGAGGTGCTTCTTTAACATCTTTATATTCCGGTTCTTCCTGGCCAAGAAATAAAGTATATAATATTTTAAAAGCATATAAAAAAGCAGCTGTACTGGCCATTAAAACCACAATTACTAAAAAGAAATGTTCAGATGCCAATAATGATTGGTAGAGCATCCATTTTCCAACAAAACCTCCAAGAGGTGGAACTGCTG
>JAOZNO010000014.1 GCA_029933755.1 Bacteroidales bacterium
TAAATTAATTTTTCGGGCATATTTCAATGAATTTACCAAATCCTTTTTACTATAATGTACATGAGCAATATTATAAAAAGCACCTGCCTTTGTCCTTAAATTATCAACTGAATCCGTAATTGCCAACATTTTATTAAAATAAAGCATTGCATGTTCATAATCTGTCCTTATTTCATAAATATTACCTATCCTTTCATAGCAAATTGAAACCCCGTTTAGATTATTAATAATCTTATAATTATTAATAGCCAATTTAAAACTGACTATAGCTGAATCTAAATTTTGTGTTTTTAAGTAATGAGTGCCCAAATTGTAATATGAGTAGGCAGTACCAAATGGATAGTCAATATTATTACTTATTTGCGAAGCTTGCTTATAGTATTTTAGTGCCTCATTATCTTTATCCCACTCTGAAAACACCATCCCTATATTATTCAAAGTAAGACTCTTACCTTCCAAATCACTTAATATTTCTCTTAATGAAAGTGACAGGTAATAATATTCAAGGGCTTTATCATAGTCTGCAACTCCCCAGTATATTGTTCCAATATTATTATATAAAACACAAATTAAAGATGTATCATTAAGGCTTTGAGCAACTGGCAAAGATTTCTTATAAAAACTTAATGCCTTTATTAAATCACCTTTTATCCAATATGTCTTACCTATAGCTTTATATGAGTCCGCAATTTTTTGTCTATCATTGATTTTTTGAGCAAAATAATTTGATTTCTCATAGAAAAAGATAGAAGAATCGTAATTATTAGCAAAGTAATAAGCATTTCCATTTAAATAATTTACTTGTGCTGCCTCTATGGTGTCTTCAAGTTTTAAAAATACCTTTTCAGATTTCTGAAAGAAATAATGTGCAAGTTTAAAACTATCCAGATATAAAAATAGATTTGCCTTATTTTTATATGCAATAGCAACACCATTTTCATATTTAATATTGTTAGCTAATTTTATTGCTTTTTGATTATAATGAAGACTACTATCCTTATTGATTCGAATATATTCAAAACTAAGTTTATTGTAAACATCAACTAATTCTGAATCAGCATTTAAAAAACTTGCTTCTTTCAAAAGAGCGTCCACAGGGCTAACATCCTGCGCACCTATGGATTGTACAGATAACACAATAATGAATACAAATAAAATATTAAAATTCAGAAGTCTTAACATAAAGATTTTACAGAAAAATAACAAATGCTTTAAACATGTAAAATTAGAATTATTCTTTTATTAGGTAAATTTATTTTGTCTATTAAATTTAAGCCCACTATCTTTGCGCAAAATCTTCTTTTTTCTCAAGCATTAATATAAGTACCGCTGATTAATAAAAACACAAGCAAAGTGTATCCATATCTTAAAGAATTAAATGATATACAAAGAGAAGCTGTGGAAGCCGTTGAAGGGCCTTCATTGGTTATTGCTGGCGCTGGTTCTGGTAAAACAAGAGTGCTCACTTACCGGATAACTCATTTATTAAATCTTGGGAAAGCCCCTTCAAACATTCTGGCATTAACATTTACCAATAAGGCCGCTCGAGAAATGAAGGATCGAATTGGAAACATGATAGGTAATAAAATAATAAAATACCTATGGATGGGTACATTCCATTCTATTTTTGCAAAAATACTTAGAATAGAATCTAAATTAATCAATTACCCTTCAAGTTTCTCAATCTACGATTCACAAGACTCAAAAAACCTTATTAAAACAATTTGCAAAGAGCTGAACTTAGATCCACAAGTTTATAAAGCAAATGAGGTATTAGGAAGGATTTCTTTTGCGAAAAACAACCTGGTTACCGCAAGTAACTATGCAAATAACTTTCAAATAAAAACATCTGATAAGAATTCAAGAAAACCTGAAATCTACAGAATTTATCAAATATATGAAAACCGTTGTAAAACAGCAGGTGCTATGGATTTTGATGACCTTCTGTTTAAAACGAATATGCTCTTTGATCAGTTTCCTGAAATACTAAAAAAATATCAGGAAAAATTTAAATACATTCTGGTTGATGAGTATCAGGATACAAATTTTTCGCAATATTTAATTATAAAAAAACTGGCGAACAAGCACCACAACCTATGTGTAGTTGGTGATGATGCCCAAAGCATTTACGCTTTTCGTGGTGCAAGAATTGAAAATATTTTCAATTTCAAGAAAGATTATCCCGAAAACAAAGTGTTTAAGATGGAACAAAATTACCGTTCAACACAAAACATTGTAAATGCCGCTAATAGTGTAATTGATAAAAATAAAAGCCAGATAAAGAAAAATGTTTATTCTGAAAATGAAAGTGGAAATAAGATTAAACTTTTTGAGGCTTATACAGATCACGAAGAAGGTTATTTAATCGCAAATATGATTAACGATATAAGATATCGTGATCATGATAACTTCAGCGATTTTGCGATTCTTTATCGCACGAATGCCCAATCAAGGATACTTGAAGAAGCCTTGCGAAAAAAAAACATTCCTTATAAAATTTATGGAGGACTTTCCTTCTATCAACGCAAAGAAATTAAGGATCTACTTGCATATTTCAGATTGATTATTAACCCTTTGGATGATGAGGCTTTTAAACGAATTATTAATTATCCCAAAAGAGGAATTGGGAAAACTAGTCTGGACAAGCTTTTACAATTAGCTAAAGATCAAGACATAAGTATATGGCAGGCTGCTACTAAGCTTAACGTAGTTAATATACAATTGAGCGGTGCTGTTGTTAAAAAATTTCATGAATTCATGGGCTTAATTAGCAACTTCACTACAATGATTAACACAGACGACGCATACGAAGTTGCGAGAAAAATAGCAGTTAACACAGGTATACTTAAAGATTTACATAGTGATAAAACACCTGAAGGAATTAGTCGCCACGAAAACATACAAGAACTTTTAAACGGTATAAAAGAATTTACGAATACAGAAGAAGAAGACACACCAAATCTAATTGAATATATTGAGAATGTTTCCTTACTTACAAACGATGATAAAAGTAACGACAACAATAACGACAAAGTGATACTTATGACCATACATTCTGCCAAAGGTCTTGAATTTAAGAGTGTATTCCTTACTGGATTAGAAGAGGATTTATTCCCCTCAAAATTCACCGTATCAAACATCACAGAATTAGAAGAAGAGCGTCGTCTATTTTATGTTGCAATTACCCGCGCTGAGAAAAACTTATGTATTTCGTATGCTAAAACCAGATATCGCTGGGGACAATTAGTTGATTGTAGGCCAAGTAGATTTATCAGGGATATTAATCCTGATTTTATTGAGCAGGAAAGTCCGCTTTTAACTATGAAAAACTACAAATCGAAAAATCGATTTAATTTAAAACAAGAATCAACACCAGACAAAAATACTGAAAAGTCTTATTCTTCGTTTAAAAAACAAAATGATAAAACATCAACATTTAACTCAAGGCTTAAAAAAATAAACAAAACTAGCAGCACAAATATAAGTACTACAGAAGGTAATAACACCGAAGGAATTAAAACAGGGGAAATTGTTGAACACGAGCGTTTCGGACAAGGAACTGTAGTTAACATTGAAGGTGATTTTCCAAATACAAAAGCGACTATCGAATTTAATTCTGCAGGCACAAAACAATTATTATTAAAATTTGCAAAGCTGAAAGTAATAAAGAAATATAATTAGAGCTTGACTCTTGACTTTATAGACACACATTAATTAGATTCAGAATAAAATTGCAGAATTACTCAATTACATCATTTTTAAAATATTTTAAAGAATCTCTAAATATATTTAGATAAGTTCTAATTTTTTCGTAAAATTGTCATAAACAATAAATTATAATTATTAATGGAATACAGTACGCATAGAAACAAGTTGATTTTACCAGAATATGGTAGAAATATTCAAAAAATGGTTGAACATACCGTTAAGATCAAAGACGAGGTAGAAAGAAATAAAGCGGCAAAGGAGATCATTGCTATTATGGGAAATATGAATCCCCATTTAAGAGATATTAATGATTTTAAGCATAAACTTTGGGATCAATTAATGCTCATGTCTGATTTTAAAATCAAAATAGATTCACCATATCCTATTCCTGAAAAAGAGTTTTTTGAAGAAAAACCAAAAAAAGTTGAGTATACCGGTGGGAATTTGAGATATAAGTATCTTGGTAGAATTGTGCAGAAATTAATTAAAGCTGCTACTGAAATTGAAGATGAAGTTAAGAAAGCGGAATTGGTTAGAATAATCTCCAACCACATGAAAAAACTGTATCTTTTATGGAACAAAGACATTGTTGAAGATAAATTAATTTTTGACAAACTGAATAAGCTATCTGATGGAAAACTAACCATTGAAAAAGACATGAAACTTAGTGATTCAAGAGACCTCATTGGCATGAAGCATAAAAAGAAGAAAAAAGAAAACCCAAAATACAGAAAAAAATAGGTAACAATATAACAGACTTCCTTTTTTTGTAAAGGCAATTACTTTTATACGTCATTAAATACTTAACATTTGTTTAAACAAGAGAAATAATCATTTATGAGCTCTTTCCGAATTGAGGGTGGCACCCCTTTAAAAGGGGAGATTACCCCACAAGGTGCAAAAAATGAAGCTTTGCAAATTCTCTGTGTCTGTCTACTTACTGACAAGTTAGTAACAGTTAAGAATATCCCCTTAATCAATGATGTAATTAGTCTAATTTCCATAATTGAAGGTTTGGGAGTAAAAGTAAAAAAGCTAAGTGATTCAGATTATACTTTTCAGGCCAATAATGTAAACCTTGATTATCTTAACTCGGACGAATTTAAGCAAAAAGGATCTAGAATTAGAGGCTCTGTAATGATACTAGGCCCCTTATTAGCCCGATTTGGAAAAGCATTTGTTCCAAAACCCGGAGGTGACAAAATTGGCAGACGTAGAATTGACACCCATCTGGATGGGTTTAAAAAGCTTGGTGCTGATTTTAGGTATAACACTGATAAAAATGCTTATGAATTATCTGCAAATAAGCTTAAAGGTGCATACATGCTTTTGGATGAAGCATCAGTTACAGGAACAGCAAACATTGTTATGGCCGCAGTACTTGCCGAGGGCACAACCACGATATACAATGCTGCATGCGAGCCCTATGTGCAACAGCTTTGCAAGATGTTAAATAGCATGGGTGCAAAAATTACCGGTGTAGGTTCTAACTTATTAAACATTCAAGGTATTGATGAATTAATCGGTTGTACACATACAATTTTACCTGACATGATTGAAATTGGAAGCTTTATAGGTTTAGCTGCCATGACAAAATCAGAAATCACTATAAAAAATGTAAATTATAATGAACTTGGTATAATACCAGATGCATTTAGACGTTTAGGTATAAGAGTAGAAAAGAAGGGAGATGACATATACATTGGAGTGCATGAGCATTACTCAATTGAGACCTTTATTGATGGGTCAATAATGACAATTTCAGATGCTCCATGGCCAGGTTTAACACCTGATTTATTAAGTGTTTTCCTTGTTGTAGCAGCTCAGGCGAATGGTAGTGTACTGATACATCAAAAGATGTTTGAAAGCCGCTTGTTTTTTGTCGACAAATTAATAGATATGGGAGCACAAATTATTTTATGTGACCCACACCGTGCGACAGTTATTGGCTTAGACAGGAAACACTGTCTTAGAGGAATAACAATGACATCTCCTGACATTAGAGCAGGAGTTGCCTTATTGATTGCAGCATTGTCTGCTGACGGGACAAGTACTATTCATAATATTGAGCAGATTGACAGAGGCTATCAAAATATTGACAAACGCCTGAACCAATTAGGTGCTAAAATTGAACGAATTGATTAGTTAAACAGTGTAAACTATGAGTACAATATTTAAATCAGGTTTTTTATTATTAAGCTTAATGTTAATATTAGGATTTGGAAATAACAATTTACAAAAAGAAAAAACGATTCTCACAAAATTAAAATCCCCTCCCAAAGTGGGTGAAATAGCTCCTGATATTAATCTACCATCTGTAGACAGAACAGTTTCCTATAAATTATCGGATCTCAGGGGCAAATTAGTTTTAGTTAATTTTTGGGCGTCACTTTTCGCACCCTGTCGTTTTGAAAACCCCAATATTGTTAAAGCATACAATCATTATAAAGATAAAAATTTTGTGAATGCTAAAGGATTCACAATATATTCTGTATCGCTGGATTTAAATGAAGAAAACTGGAAGAATGCAATTATAAAAGACAAATTAAGCTGGCCTTATCAAGTTAGTGATTTAAAAGGCTACGATTCGAAAGTTGCAGCCGCTTATGGTGTTAGAAGCATTCCTTACAACTACCTGATTGATGGTGACGGAAAAGTATTGGCAATTAATTTACGTGGTGCACAACTTAGTAAGACTATTGAAAAGTATTTAAAATAAAATTCAAAATTTCATATTATTTCGCAAATATTTTAAGGTCATACACAAATTATCATAAAACACTAATATCTAAGCAAGTACTACATTTCTACAACTAGTATCAAAATCTAGGTAATAAACTAAAATTTCAAGTGACTCTAATTGCCAAAAGATTGGTATAGCTACTTTTCAGTGGATAAGAACCGCTTTAAAGCTAATATACGGCCAGAAATATTATGCTTAACTTAACCCACCGGTTTATATTCCTAATAAAAGACAAAACATAATTCAAACAATGAAAATTTAACAGGTATTATTGTCATTTGCGCCAAAGCACATTAAATATTATGCCAAATTGTCGCAAAACAAACTGTGGCAAATAATTTGAGAATATTTGCGCAACAATTCTTCTTAGAAGAATTACACGATTTTTAATAACAAAATTTCAAAACCAATATAATGACAAAGAAAAGTAGCAAAAAAGTTGAAGTAAAAGACGTTGAAGTAAAAGCTAGTTCAAAAAAGGAAGAAACTAAAGAAAAATCATCAAAGAAATCTACAAAAAAAGACAAGAAGATATCTAAAGCTGAGGAATTTGAGCAAAAATATAATGACGTTAATGATAAATACTTACGGCTTACGGCTGAATTTGACAATTTCAGAAAGCGTAGCTTAAAAGAAAAAATGGAATTGGTTAAATCTGCTGGTGAAGATATTTTAATAAATATTCTTCCGGTAATGGACAATTTTGAGCGTGCGATGCAATCAATGGGTGATGAGTCAAAAGAAGATGCTGTAAAGGAAGGGATTGAAATTATCTATAATAACTTTAACGAGTTTCTTTTGCAACGGGGCATTAAAGAAATTGAAGCTGTAGGTAATGATTTTGATACAGATTTACATGAGGCAATTACCAAAATACCTGCCCCTGAAAAAGATCAGAAAGGAAAAGTAATTGATGTGATTGAGAAAGGTTATGAACTTCATGGGAAAGTTATTCGGTTTGCTAAAGTAGTTATCGGAGACTAAGGAGCAAGTTACAATATATGGTTTTATTTTCAGAATAATCTGACAAAAACCAAAACGATATTATTGATTTTATAGGCAAAAAGCAATTGACAAAATAAAAAATGGCTAAAAGAGATTATTACGAGGTATTGGGTGTTTCAAAAGGCGCCGCAAAAGATGAATTAAAGAAGGCATACCGAAAAATGGCAATAAAATACCATCCGGATAAAAACCCTGACAATAAAGAAGCGGAAACAAAGTTTAAAGAAGCTGCTGAAGCATACGAAGTGCTTAGCAATGACCAAAAAAAGCAAAGATATGACCAGTTTGGCCATGCAGGTATGGGCGGAGCAGCTGGTGGTGGTGCTGGTGGTTTCAACATGGACATGGACGACATATTTTCTCATTTTGGCGACATTTTCGGTTTTGGAGGTGGAGGTGGAGGTCGCAGAGGTGGCGGAAGAAGAGTAAATAAAGGATCTAATCTTCGTATTCGTGTTAGCCTAACACTTGATGAAATTGCTAATGGTGTTGAAAAAAAGTTAAAGGTTAAAAAACATGTAAGCTGTAATGCATGTAATGGCTCAGGTGCTGCTGACCCATCAGCAATAAAAAACTGCACAACTTGTCATGGTACAGGCCAAGTTACCCGTATTGCCAATACTATTTTGGGGCAAATGCAAACATCTTCAATTTGTCCATCTTGTGGCGGAAAAGGTAAAACAATTACAAAAAAGTGTACATCATGCTACGGTGAGGGGGTTGTACAAGCTGAAGAAGTTGTAGAAGTAAATATCCCTGCGGGTGTTTCTGAAGGAATGCAACTTTCTGTTTCAGGGAAAGGTAATGCTCCACGAGGTGGTGGAATTAATGGCGATTTACTTATTGTTATTGAAGAAATGGATCACCCTGAATTAGTACGCCATGATAATGACTTACTATATAATCTGAATATTAGTGTTCCTGATGCGATTATAGGAATTGCTGTTGAAATACCAACATTAAATGGCAAAGTTAAGGTAAAAATTGAAGCTGGAACCCAGTCTGGGAAAATACTAAGACTAAGAGGAAAAGGACTACCCGATGTACAAGGGTATGGTCATGGCGATTTACTTGTTAAAGTATATATATATATTCCGAAAAATATTTCACGCGATGAACGAAAACTGCTGGAAAAACTAAAAGAATCTGACAATTTCACAGCAAGATCGGTATCTGATAAAGGTTTTTTTAATAAAGTAAAAGATTTTTTCGAATAGTTTACAAAAAGCTTAAAAATCGGTTTGCTCACATAGAAAATTCCACAAATAATCAAAATGCTCATCTACTATTCAGTCGATGAGTATTTTTTTGTGCACGAGTTTAAAAATTAAACTGCAAACCTACACTTGCCCATTTATGAGAGCGACCTCCTATAAATTCCGGACTCAGCATAGTGCTTTCAAGCTGAAGCTGAAAAGATGAGTATTGTAATACAAAACATGATTTTAGCTGCAACACAACTGGTTTTATTTCATCATGTACTAATATAAAAGGGCTATTTTTGTTAAACAAGCCGCCTTGAAGCGTTCCATTATAAACAACCATTTTTGCAGAAGGGTTAATTGAAGCATAAATCTGAAACTTTTTAAGTCCAACACCATCCTTTCTATTTGTTTTTATTTGGCCAAAACCAGTATAGTTTGGATTAAAATACCCCAAACGTAATTTCATTCCAACTAAAGCATCATCATACAAAGTTCCTGCACGCACAACAGTTTTTCCTATAAATTCCATAAATTTATTACTAAAGATTTCCAGTTCTATATCATATTCATAATTTAAAATTAAATCATTTGCTACCTGATTACTCCAGCCTGCAGGAATATCATTATTGATAGCCCTATGAAAGTATGCCTGCGTATCATAACCAAACGAATATCGACCAATAACACCAATTATAATTTCATTTACAATTTTGGTTCTTGTTTCCGGAATAAAACTGGTTCTTTTATGTCCTACATATAACACTGAACTATAGGGGCGATCATTAAATGACACATTTTCCGAATACGTATGAACAGGTGTAAAAAGTGCTTGTTCAATGCTAATTCCATAATAATTTAACCTTGCTGTTCTTACAGGAATAAGGACTCGTGAAATTGGCGATTTTTTAAAATCAGGAAAAATAAAATTAAAAACCAAACCATTAGAATAATAATAGTCAGTTTTATAGAAAAAGTCATTCTGAAATTTAAATTCAACATAACAATCACTTGCTAAAACAGAGTCATAACTTTCTTTTTTCTGAGCAGAGAGTAAAGTTGTAGTCAAAATAAACAACAATAGAAAGAAAAACATTATTCCCCACTGAAAATGTGATTTGACATATTCCTTTTGCTTAAACATATTTCACTACACTTTTATAATACTACTAATTGCATGTATATAAAGTCGGCATTTTAGAAAAACTTCGCAAGTTCAAAAAACTTACTAAGTTAGTACTCAACTTGCAAAGTCTTTCAGACTTGGTAAGTTTCCGGGGAAAGCACACTTTATGGACACACACGAATTATACATAGTTAATACTTTTCAATCAATTACGAAAACAAATTAATAGTATTTAAACATATTTAAGCTCTATTAACACAAAAAAGGAGCTGCCAATTCTGACAGCTCCTCAGTAATCAATTCTTTATGATTTATTTTATAAGCGTTTTTTTATTTCTGCTGTTTCTTTCTCAAAACCAGGTTTCTCTAGTAAAGCAAACATATTCTTTTTATAAGCCTCAACACCAGGCTGATCAAATGGATTAACGCCCAGTGCATACCCACTTATTCCACAAGCTTTTTCAAAGAAATATATAAGCTGTCCAAGGTAAAACTCATTTATTACAGGAATTTCAATTTTTATATTCGGAACATTACCATCAATATGAGCAATAGATGTTCCCAGTTCTGCCATTTTATTAATATCGTCAATCCTCTTTCCTGAAAGGTAGTTTAAGCCATCAAGATCAAGCTCATCTTTTGGCACTGTCAATTTATTTTCAGGCAGCTTTACTGAAATTACGGTTTCAAAAATATTCCTTACCCCCTCCTGAATATATTGCCCCATTGAATGTAAATCAGTAGTAAAATCCACACTTGCAGGAAATATCCCTTTATTTTCCTTTCCTTCACTTTCACCATACAATTGTTTCCACCATTCTGCAATAAAATGCAATTTCGGATTATAATTTACAAGAATTTCAACTGTTTTTCCTTTCTTATAAAGTGCATTTCTTACTGCGGCATATTGTTCTGCAATATTGTTTTCATAGCGTTCATTATTACTAATACGTTTATACATATACTGTGCTCCACGTATCAATTCATTAATGTCAAAACCAGCAATAGCAATTGGTAATAGTCCTACTGGTGTTAAAACAGAATACCTTCCACCAACATCATCAGGAATCACAAAAGTCTTATATTTTTCAGTATCAGCAAGTTGTCTTAAAGCACCTTTTTTCTCATCAGTAATAGCAATAATTCTATTGCCTGCAATTTGTTCCCCATACCTTTCTTCAAGTTCATTTTTCAGTATCCGGAAAGCAAGTGCAGGCTCTGTAGTAGTTCCGGATTTCGATATAACCGTTATACCCCACTCTTTCGAATTTAAAAATAATAACAACTCATGAAGATAATCTTCACTAATATTATGACCGGCATAAACAATCTTAGGTTTACCAAGTTTTGTTTCAAAGTTTGAGAAGTTATTTGAAAGAGCATCAATAATAGCCTTGGCACCCAGGTACGAACCACCTATACCGATTACCACCATCACCTCAATATCTTCAGCTATTTTTTTTGCTGTATCAATTAATTCCTGTTGGTTATTTATTTCATTTGGTAAATTTACCCATCCAAGAAAATCATTTCCTAAACCGGTTTTATCATGAAGATCATTATTACAACGACCTGTTATTTTTGCATATTCATTAATTTCTGACTCAGAAATGAAATTTTTAAGTCCCTCAATATTAAGGTTAATTTGTTCCATGAAAAAAGTTTAAATTAAACAATGCTCAAAGTTAAATCCTTTTATTTAAACAATAGCAAGGACTAACTAAATAAAGTAAAAAAACTGACCGCAAACCTTTGCACAAAAAAATGGCCATTAAAATTAATTAATAGCCACTTTAAAGATATAAGTTATTATTTTTCAAAACACTTCAGTTCACTTTACCTATTCAACCGTACAGTCTCAACGTGTTGCCCTGCACTGTGCTGAGGTTTCAGTCCAGTAATCATATAAAAATTCAAGATAATTAATACGATACCAGAAACCAGAATCAACGCTACTTCACCTCTTGAATATTCCAAAGATAATTTATTTGACAGTAATTTTTTAAATAACATGAATTTTGGGTTTAATTTGTTTGTATGAAATACTGATAGAAAACTAACGTGTTTAGTTGCGTTTTATTTATTTTTTTAACACTTTTTAACACTTTTATTAAAAATAGCTCTTTTAGCATATAAGCTCTGACTGATACTCCGTGCAAGTAGAAACAGAATCATTGACATCCATAATGCATGATTGCCCATTGTATCTTTAGACAAATAATA
Organism: Bacteroidales bacterium; assembly: GCA_029933755.1. GTDB lineage: Bacteria > Bacteroidota > Bacteroidia > Bacteroidales > NBLH01 > NBLH01. The sequence goes on from JAOZNO010000014.1 coordinate 12,008, forward strand.
GATGGGGAAAAATATTAAGAAGGCGGAAACCAGCATAGTATTTCGCATAAATTTGGATGCTGTTGTACCTATATAGATCCCATCCCATAGGAAACCCGAAAAACTAACCAAAGGGATAAGGCTTATCCATAACATAAAAGGTTGTGCAGCACTGATAACATTCACATTATCTGTTAATAGAATTAAAATATTCTCTTGCAAAGCAGAATAAACAACCGTAAACAGAATAGCGAGTATTGCTCCCCAAATAAAAATATATTTCGTCATTCTTTTTAACAAAGCACTATCTTTTGCACCAAAATATCTTCCTGCCAACGCTTCTGCAGAATAAGCAAAACCATCCATTACATACGAAAACAGCAATAAATATTGTAACAAAATGGTGTTTACTGCTAAAATACGGTCACTAATTGAAGCACTTTCAATGGTAAAATAAGAAAATACAAATATGAGCGTTAGTGTTCTGATAAAAATATTTTTATTGACATCAAAAAAATCTTTAAGTAATTTGACATTTATTTTTGTGATTAAAACATTATTCAATAATAGTTTTTTATATTTTTTCAAAACAAAAACTAAGGCAATTGCAAAGCCCAAATACTGTGAAATTAAAGTGCCCAACGCAACTCCATCCGATTTCATTCCAAAACCATATACAAATAAAAGATTGAGTAAAATATTGAAAACATTTATTAGTATAGCAAGCATCATTGGAGTTTTGGCATCTTGCATACCTACAAACCATCCATTTAAAGCATATAGTCCGATAGTAGCAGGTGCAGCATATATGCGGATATAGAAATATTGAATTGCCAAAGTTTCAATTTGTTCACTCCCTTTTAAAAAATAAAAGCCAATTTTTTGAATAGGAAACTGAAAAAAAATAAGTAAAACACCAGCTACTATAGCAATAAATAACGAATGTGTTAAAATATACACTAAGCTTTTCTTATCCTTCCGGCCATAAGCCTGAGCTGTAAAACCACTGGTTCCCATTCGTAAGAAAGAAAAACCCCAATAAATAAAATTAAAAATGATACCTGCAATTGCAATTGCACCCAAATACTTTTCAGAGTCAAGATGCCCCATAATGGCAAGGTCAACCAAACCCAATAAAGGCACAGTAATATTACTGATTATGTTTGGTATTGCAAGTCTTAAAATATTCCTATTCATTATAAAACTTAAGTATTTAATATTTTTGTATTGTCACTTATTACATTTGGTTTTTCCGTTCTCCTTACGAAATCAAATATAAGAATGCAAAAATAAAGAAGTATTTCATCACAATAAATATCTTTTTGCGATTTATTATGATTTCTATCTTTATTGATACTTTGTTATAGCACAATTAGTAACAAAATTCACTAAAAGGGCTGGCTATGGTTCAGATGTTCTGTGATACTAATAATTATTCGTTTTGTGCTAATTGACAGGTAATTAAAAATGTAGTTTTATTATTTTAATTACTAATTGCCAGTGTACTAATTACTTGCTTAAAATAGGCAATACAGATATTAAAAATATCACAGAACATCTATACTAGAGCCAAAGGGCTCTATAAAAGCAAGAGTATCAGGGCATGAAATTTTCTGAGCATTGTTGTTATTCTACTTTCAATATACATTTCTCTAAATAATGGTTTTTTATCTACTAAAAAGATATTATTTTCGCAAAGTAAAACTCCATCAAGAAATTTAATAACTATAAAAATATAGCAATGAATTACGATTTAATCATTATTGGAAGTGGTCCCGGCGGATACGTTGCTGCTATCAGAGCTTCGCAACTAGGAATGAAAACAGCCGTTATAGAACGTGCTGAATTAGGTGGGATTTGCCTGAATTGGGGCTGTATTCCTACAAAATCATTACTAAAAAGTGCTCAGGTATTTGAATATATAAACCATGCAGCAGACTATGGTATTGAAGTTGAAGGTGCTAAAGCAGATTTTAACAAAGTAATTTCACGTAGCCGTGATGTTGCCGCAGGAATGAGTAAAGGAATTCAATTTCTTTTTAAAAAGAACAAAATTGAACATATTCAGGGTTTTGGAAAACTAACTGATAATAAAACAGTAGAAGTAACAGATGCTAATGGCGAAAAGAAAAGCTATACTGCAAAAAACTTCATTCTGGCTACCGGTGCAAGATCAAAAGAATTGCCAAACTTAAAACAAGATGGTAAAAAAATAATTGGCTACCGCGAAGCGTTAACTTTACCAAAGCTGCCTAAATCAATGATTGTTGTAGGATCAGGAGCGATTGGTACTGAATTCGCTTATTTCTATAAAGCAATGGGTACCAACGTGACTATTGTTGAGTTTTTACCAAACCTTGTTCCTGTAGAAGATGAAGAAGTTTCAAAAACCCTTGCAAGGAATTTTAAAAAGAAAAAGGTTAAAGTAATGCTCAGCTCATCAGTTGAATCAGTTGACACTTCAGGTGATGTCTGCAAAGTGACTATAAAAACAAAAAAAGGAGAAGAACTTCATGAAGCTGAAATTGTTCTTTCCGCAGTGGGTATTACGCCAAACCTTGAAGGAATTGGCATTGAAGAATTGGGAATAGATAAAGATAAAGATAAAATTAAAGTTAACGATTTTTATCAAACAAATATTGAAAATATTTTTGCTATTGGCGATATTGTTCATGGACCTTCGCTTGCACATGTTGCATCGGCTGAAGGTATTACCTGTGTAGAAAAAATGGCAGGACACAACCCTCAAGCCATTGATTATAAAAATATTCCAGGCTGTACGTACACTACACCCGAAGTGGCATCAGTAGGCTTAACTGAAAAACAAGCAAGAGATAAGGGCTACGAAATTAAAGTAGGGAAATTCCCTTTTACTGCCTCTGGAAAAGCAAGTTCTGCTGGTGCAAGAGATGGTTTTGTCAAACTCATTTTCGATGCCAAATATGGCGAACTTCTTGGTGGACATTTAATTGGCGCTAATGTTACCGAAATGATTGGTGAATTAGTAGTTGCCCGAAAATTGGAAACTACAGGAAAGGAACTTATAAAAGCGATTCATCCTCACCCAACCATGTCTGAAGCAATAATGGAAGCAGCAGCAGCAGCCTATGATGAAGCAATTCATATTTAGTCTCTGCAAGAAAACGCCAAATACTACGTTGTTCTCGTCTTAATTGTCAGTCATTTACAAAGGTAAACTCTTGAAAATTAAGACTTCAAAAGCCTTGTCTTTAACGTTTTCTTATCAGAGACATAGAAAATGCATAGTTTTCGTGCGAGCACTATTTAAC
>JAOZNO010000460.1 GCA_029933755.1 Bacteroidales bacterium
TTGATTCCATATTATCAAAATCATTTAATTTTTAGCGAATTTAACAATATAAGATGGAAAACACAGCAGTATTCTTTTTTATTTTATCTTTAATAAGCTAACTTTGCCGATTGAAATTTTAGACACGTTATTATGGAATTGAGCGAACAGGAAGTTATAAGAAGGAATTCTTTAAATGAACTTAAAAAACTAGGCATAAATCCTTATCCGGCAGCCAAATATGAAATATCTTCTAAAAGCACTGAAATTTTAGAAAATTTTGATACTGAAAAAGCAAATTATCAAAACATAAGTATTGCTGGCCGAATTACAAGTAGAAGAATAATGGGGAAAGCCTCTTTTGTAGAAATTCAGGATGCTCATGGAAAAATTCAGGCTTATATAAACAGAGATATTATTTGCCCTGGTGAGGATAAAACTTTATACAATACTGTATTCAAAAAATTACTGGATATTGGTGATATTATAGGTATAAAGGGTGATGTATTTGTTACCCAAATGGGCGAAACTTCTATTCGGGTTCAGGAATTAACTCTTTTAACAAAATCCGTTCGGCCTTTACCGGTTGTTAAAGAAAAAGATGGTAAAATTTACGATGCCTTTTCTGACCCGGAGCAACGATACAGACAACGATACCTTGACTTAATTGTAAATCCTCAGGTAAAAGAAGCATTTATAAAAAGAACAAAACTGACCAACTCAATGCGTCAGTTTCTTAACGAAAAAGACTACCTTGAAGTAGAAACGCCTATTTTACAACCGATTTATGGTGGTGCAGCTGCGCGTCCGTTTAAAACACATCATAACACACACGATCAAACTTTATATTTAAGAATTGCCAATGAGCTTTATCTAAAAAAACTAATTGTTGGTGGTTTTGATGGTGTTTACGAATTTGCCAAAGATTTCAGAAATGAGGGAATGGATCGGTTTCACAATCCAGAATTCACCCAAATGGAGCTTTATGTTGCATACAAGGATTATTTCTGGATGATGGATTTGGTGGAAGAGATGGTTGAAAAAATAGCCATGGATTTAAACGGAACTACAAAAATTCAGGTTGGTGAAAACATCATAAACTTTCAAAGACCCTGGAAGCGATTCACAATGTTTGAAGCGATAGAGCATTTCACGGGTATTGACATATCAAAAATGGATGAGAAAGAATTGCTGGAAACTGCAAAGAAATTAGATGTTCCCACAGATGACACCATGGGCAAGGGCAAGCTTATTGATGAAATTTTTGGTGAAACATGTGAAGCAAAGCTTATTCAACCTACTTTCATTACAGACTATCCTGTTGAGATGTCACCTCTTGCTAAAAAGCACCGAAGCAAAGAAGGCCTTGTTGAACGTTTTGAGGCAATTGTTAACGGTAAAGAAATTTGCAATGCATACTCAGAGTTAAACGACCCTATTGACCAACGTGCTAGGTTTGAAGAACAGCTTGAATTAGGTAAACGTGGCGATGAGGAAGCAATGATGCTTGACGAAGATTTTTTGCGTGCTATTGAAACTGGTATGCCACCAACATCAGGTTTAGGTATTGGTATTGACCGCTTAGCGATGATTATGACAAATTCTCAATCAATACAAGATGTATTATTTTTCCCACAAATGCGACCGGAGAAAAAAGAGCAGATTGATACTAAAGAGAAATTTATTGAACTTGGAATAGCTGATGAATGGGTAAGTATTGTTCAGGGCATGGGCTTTAAAACAGTTGATAGTTTATCAGAAGCCAAAGCAGGGAAATTACATCAGGATTTATGTGGTTACAACAAAAAAAATAAGCTGGGATTTAAAAACCCTTCTTTAGATGATATAAAAAAATGGACAGAATAAAACAGCGTATAGACTTACTATAAATCTGCATATTATCAAAAACCCCTATTTATAGTCATCTGATGACTACATTTATTAAAGTGAAAAGTTTTTAATTTAAGTTGCTGTTATTTAGCAAGTCATCTGATGACTTTGTAAAATTGAAGAGATACAAAGGGCTTGATGAAAATTACATCGGCCTTTTTTATTTTTATTTATTTTTTTACTTTTACTTTTTAAGAAATTCAATTATTTGAAATGGACACAAATAAGAAAATAGCAGTTTTGGGTGGCGGAAGTTGGGCTACAGCAATTATAAAAATGCTTTTTGAAAATGTTTCACCTGACAATAAAATAAACTGGTATATTCGTGACAAAGAAGTAATTGCCTCAATAAAAGAAACACAAAGAAATCCAAAATACCTAAGCAGTGTAGAAATTGATCTTGACAAGGTTAATTTACATTCAGATATTAACCAAACCATTAATGATTCGGAAGTACTAATATTTGTGATACCATCAGCCTTTTTAAAAAAAGCTATGGCAGAAGTATCTACAGATATGAGCAAAAAAATGGTAGTTTCTGCCATTAAAGGAATTGTTCCTGATGAAAACAATATTATTGGCGAATACTTTAACAAAAATTTTGATGTTCCTTTAAGCTCAATCGTGGTTATTGCTGGACCTTGCCATGCAGAAGAAGTTGCACTGGAAAGGCTATCATACCTAACCATTGCCTCGCAAGATTTGCTAAAAGCTGAATTCATAGCGAACAAGTTAGAAACCAGATATATAAAAACAACAATATCTGATGACATTTATGGAACAGAGTACTCATCTGTACTAAAAAATGTATTTGCAATTGCTTCCGGTATTTGCCATGGGCTTTCGTATGGTGATAATTTTCAAGCGGTACTTATATCAAATGCAATTCAGGAAATTAAACGATTTGTTGACACCGTTCATCCAATTAGCCGCGACATTAAGGACTCTGCCTACCTTGGGGATCTATTAGTCACTTCCTACTCTAAATTTAGCCGAAACCGCACTTTTGGTATGATGATAGGCAAGGGTTATTCAGTAAGAAGTGCTCAATTGGAAATGAATATGGTCGCTGAAGGTTATTATGCTGTAAATTGCATATACGAAATAAACAAGAAATTCAATATCTACATGCCTATTACCGAAGCAATTTATAATATTATTTACAACAATAAACCACCCTCATTTGAAATAAAACTACTTACGGATAAGCTTAGGTAGATGTAATTTTGGATTTTGAATAGAACCTAAAATTTGTAATATGAAGAATATATTCTACTTTAACCATCCCACTGGGTTCTTTCCTTTTTTTCTCTTTCGTGGTATTTTTTTGCTAATAGCGCAAGTAAATCACTAAAAGTTGACATAGCAGCAACAGTTTCGTCAGTGACTTCACGTTTTTTCATTCGCATAAGTAACAAAGCATATAATCCATGAAACATTATCTGAATTTCACTTTCAGACTCAGACTTCAACTTTTTAGAAAGTTCAAAGATATTCAGACCGGCTTTATGGTATAATTCAGCATATTTTTTCTGGCTATCATCATTTATAATTGAACGATGTAATCCTTCCAAATCAAGAATTACATTTTCTGTTACCTGCAAATGACCAGAATTTTCAATTTTCTCTATTTGCATCATTTGAATAATATCCAAATACCAGTTCTTAATTTCTAATTTTAATTCATCAGATTCAGAAAATAAACCAAACACATGCTGCTCTAACAGATTAATATCGAACTTTAAAGCTCGCACCAAATCTTCAAGCTGCCACATATAAATTACATATTCAGCAATATTTGTCCGTTTTTTATCTTTTGCTACCAGCATCGTTTTAATATTTTACACTCAAGTTCAAATTAGCTGAGCTATTTGATAAACCTGCATTCCCTAAAATTAACAAGTAATTATTATACTTGCAATTAGTAATTTTTAAAAATCGTATTCATTCTTAATTACTAATTTCTAATTGCCTGATATTTAATACGAAACACTAAAAAATAAGTATCACAGAATATTAAACCAAAGGCACATATTATTATTCCTTTAGCTTATCAATATCTCTGCGCTCTTTCTTGGTTGGCCTTCCTGCTCCCCTATCACGCTTAAAATAAGGCATTTTATTATTTACTTCAATCTTAAATAGTTCTTCTTCCGAAGTTATGTTTTCAATATAATTTTCAACTAACTTAGCCCCTACCCGGTTTGATAATAATTCTTTAACACGATATTTATAAATTATTGGATTTTTTTTAAGTTCAAAAATCTCATCAACTTTTATTTCTC
>JAOZNO010000461.1 GCA_029933755.1 Bacteroidales bacterium
TGTTCTTTTAATGAGTTTGCATTTCCATTTTTAAAAAGCAAACCATTAAAGTTAGCTTGCACCATATCTAGTATGGCAATGTGATTTGAACCTAAAACAGGAACTCTTTTTGCAAAAGCTTCAAGTATGACTAAAGGCGCAGCCTCATATTTTGATGGTAAAACAAGCATATCGGCTTCTTCTATTTTTATGGCAACATCCTCTTGAGAAAGATTTTTAAACCATTGGTTATAATTAAGGCTTTCATATTTCAATTTCATTTCTCGATAATAGTCTATTTCATCAGCAAAGGGTAATGTTACCACAATAAGCTTAAACATCTTAGTTGAAAAGTTTTTTAAAGCATCCATTAATAAATAAAATCCTTTGTCCGGATGCATTCTACCTACAAAAATGATATTAATAGGTTTTTCTAGTTCTTTATCTTGCAAAAAGTTGTTATTTATGAAATGACTACTAATGCCCTGTTGTACTAAAGCTATGTTTTCAAACTTATTAAGTTTAAAAACAACTTCCAGCCATGGGGCAATTGCAATACTTATATCAGAGTATTTTTTTAAAGTTTCAAGCTGTGAAATTTTATTTTTAACAATATGGAATGCAGGGAATTTATTTTTTAAAGGACTATTAAAAAGCAAATTGTTTATTCCCCAGGCAATTATATTAGTATATACTGGATTCAACTTTCTATTTTTATCAATAAAACAGCTAAGGCATTTTTGGCTATTAATTTTTCCGTTACACTGTTTAGCTTGTTTGTACAATAAACTACCATTAACACAAAAAGTACTGCCCAAATGTGCGGTAAAAACTGTTTTAATACCTAATTCAGACGCTATTTTTAAATGTTCGGTATGTAAAGAGCGGCTTAGGGAATGTAAATGAAAAATATCCGGTTTTATTTTAAGGAGTATATTTTTAAATTCGATTATACCTGAAGGTTCTGTTAAACCATTTAGTTCTTTAGTACTTACTTTTTCAGGAACTGAAAATGCATAAATAGGAATGCCTTCATACTTATATTCATATGATTCTTTTCCAACAGCCGGAATAATTACAGAAATCTCATATTCTAACTGTATTAATTCTTTGGCAAGGTTTAGGACATAGGTTTCTGTTCCGGCACTATGGTCAGGGTGAAAATTTTCAAGTGCAAAGGTAATGTGTTTAGACATAAGATTTAAAACCTCTTAATAATTCAAAAAAGCTTAAACCTGAGTTTCTATATGCTTGCCATGCAGATTTCGGATTTCTTTGTTTTGTAGCCATTGTTAATATTTTTCGGGCGTGATGCTGTTTTAAACGCTTTATAGCATTATTACATTCTGTGCTTGATAACGGACAAACCTTATTAGTAAGAAGTTGAAAATTAAGCTTGTAAACCCCACTAAAATAAACATTTTCCTTATTCCCGATATCAAATTCCTGTCCTTCATGTTGTCGCCACCATGTAAGGGACGGTTGCATTTTTGCCATTTTATACCTGGAAGATAAGCGTAATAATATTTCGGTATCACCAAATACATTAAAAAGTTGAAACATATTTTCTTTACGGAAAATATCTGTTCTAAAAATAAGTGATGTTGGACCTTCATTAAATAATCCTGTTTGTAAAAAATGTTCTATGTAGGATTCTTGCGGGTTTAACAAAAATGGATATGGTTTGTTGTCATGTACTTTTCCAAAAGACATGGCGTAAGCTACTTCCGGAAATTGTTCCATTGCATTAACCATTACTTTCAAACCATGTGAATAAATTACATCATCAGAATCTAGGTATTTTATATACTTCCCATTTGCGTAGCTAGCTGCTTTATTTCGATTTTGAAATTGGCCTAAGTTTTTTTCATTTATATAAACTTTTATTCTGCTGTCTTTTGCCTCATAAGATTTTGCAATTTCTACTGATTTATCTGTTGATTGATCGTCAACAATAATTAGCTCAAAATTAGTATAACTGCTAGCCAATACACTTTCAATCGCTTCTGCAATATATTTTTCGCGGTTGTAGGCGGTCATTAGTATGCTTACAAGTGGTTTATTTTTCATTTTGTATTTTTTAAAATTTCCCAGTGCCCGCTTTTTGCATTACCCACTCGTTTTACTATATTTTTATCTCGTAACTTATTTATATTATCAAGTATTTTTCTTTTTGATACACCAATATTTTCAGCTATTTGCATTAAAGATATTTTATTGTTATCATTTATTAGTTCAATGATTTTTGTTTGATTATCGGTTAAATCATCGGGGACCTTATCGGGGACTCTATTGGCGACCCTATCGGTTATAAACCAATAACCTGTTTTGGTTTCACCTATGCGTTTAATTATATTTTTATTTTTTAATTTATTGATATTATCAAGCACCTTTCTTTTAGAAACACCAATATTTTTAGCTATTTGTGTTAAGGATACTTTATTGTTATCATTTATTAGTTCAATAATTTTCGTTTGATTATCAGTTAAATCATCGGAGACCTTATCGGAGACCTTATCGGAGACCTTATCGGAGACCTTATCGGAGACCTTTTTCAGTAATGGAATTTCAACAATAAATGTATCCTCTTCTTTAAAAATTGGTTTTGTACCTGCATAAGGCTTCAAAAATCGGTACACATTGTTAATACCTGTTCCTAAATCTTCAGCAAAAGCCATTTGAACAAAGAACTTTGCTATAGTTGGGTTCTTGGAAAAAGGCTCAAACTCACCGGGTATTAACATTCCATGCAGGCGTGCACGGTTTGCATTTTTTACCACCACCTTGTTTTTATAGATTACCAAAGTAGCAGCCAAGGCATTGGAGTACTCCCTGTGCATTAATAGATTGGCAATAATTTCCCTAAATATTTTTTCACGCAATGAAATCCTCAGATCGCCTTCCATATAAAATTTGTCAGGTAAATGCTTTGCCACAAAGTTCATTAATATATCATAAGCATCAATCAGGTTGCAACGGATATTTTCACGATCATCATACCTGTTTAAATTTTCACGCCTTAAAACAGCATCAATTTTGTAATGTGGTATTGCGCTTTGTATAATATCTTCTTTGCCAAATAGTAAAAGTGCAGCTTGCGTAAAGCCTTGCTCCCCTGTTTTTATATTATCCCGGTATAATCCGGCAGCTTTAAAAAAGGCCTTTCTGCTAAGAGCTAACCAGGGGTGGTTTGGGCGGTTGTTTCTAATCATTTGTATAGCCTTTTCAACTAAACCATCAACAAAATGCGACTCTTTTAGGTATGGATATATAATAGCTTCTGAATAATATGAACTTTTGCGGATATACATCCTGCTTATTTGTTCATTGGCAGATACTATAAAATCACCATCTGAGCTTCTGTCATAAATTTTTCCATTGGTTTTATGTACCTGTGAACTGGCCGGAACAAATACATGAATAAGTTTTTTGTTATTAAAATCAATTATCTTTGGTTGCAATAAAAAAACAGGATTAAGTTTTTGATTGTTATTACTCAGGTTTGAGAAATTTTTGCAGAGCGATTCAACCCACCTTTCATCTATACCAACAACTTTACAGTTATCTGTCAGCCCAAGTAAAATTGTGCCACCTTCCCTGTTCAGAAAAGCGCAGACTGTTTCAAAAAGGTTTTTGGGCAATTGGTTTTTAGCAGTTTTAAACTCAATGGTTAAGCCTTCGCCTTTGTTTATGATATTTTGAACTTCCTTTTTGATCATTGTGTGTTTTCAGGTATAGTATAATCAGTCAAATTTAGTTATTATTTTGTTTTCCTTGAGGAATTTCTTGTTTTAAAAAAGCTTTGTTGTTTCTCAAATCTCGCAAAAATAACTTGTTCGCCTTTTGTTTAGCCCATAATATGGTGATATTAAAAAATATCCATTTAAAATGGGCTTTGTATTTAAAGTTCCGATAAGTAATAAGCAAAACATCCTTAATACTAAAACTTACATTCGGAATTAAACCAAAAATCGCATATAAATATTTGTTTAAAATATAGATTATTTTAAAAGTATATTTAAAGCTTTGATGGTGATAATGAAATACCCGGGCGTGATTATCGTAAACAATTTTGTAACCTGCTGAAAGTGCATCTTTAGCCCATTGTAAATCTTCGCCAAAGGGCATTGAATGGAATGGGATTTTTTTTAAAGCAGATTTACGGTACATGT
>JAOZNO010000462.1 GCA_029933755.1 Bacteroidales bacterium
TTAGATATAATATCAAAGGTATAGTCAACCATAAATAATGGTATATTTAATACTCCGTTGTCATATTTGAAATTTTTCAAGGAATAGCGTATACTTATATCCGGATTGTACTTTTTTCTATAGACAGATAAACTTTTACTCCTCACATTTACATCTGATTTTACTTCTACCGGAATAATATTATTTTTAAATTGGAATAAAAAATCAATTTCTGCTTTATTTCCTGATTTCCAATATCGTGGCATAGTTTCAGATTGATAAACCAAACTGTTTAGTATATAATTTTCGGTTAAAGCTCCTTTAAACTCAGTAAATAGTCTATTTTGTTCAGCAAAAGCACTAGGATTTAGCTGCGATAACACTCTTAACAAGGCTACATCAGGTAAATATATTTTAAATGCGGATAAATTATCATAAGCAGATAGTGGCAGTGCTGGTTTTGTTGAACAAAAAACTTTATAGCTTAAACCTGCATTAATAAGCCAAAGTAGTGCCTGTTCATAATCTCTAGCTCTGGCACCGTTTTTAACTGATTGATACAAGAATTTATTATTTTCACGTGCCAATTGAGATGGTAACGAATTCCATATATAATTAATTTTAGGAATATCTTTATTTTCAACGTGTTTTGAGAAATCAAGCATATAGGCATTCAAAATATTGTTCAAAGCTTTTTGTGTTTTTTCTATATCATTATCTTCAAGTAAAGCTACTACAGCTTCAGGCATTCCGCCTGAAATATAATACATTTTTAATTTTTCTATCAGTTGATTAAAGAAAATGTCAGGAATTTGTTCAATTACGGCTAACTGCTCTAAATATGAATGTAAATTAGAATCAGCTTGTGCCAAAAATTCTTGAAAATTAAGAGGGTATATTTGTAAAAAATCAACTTTACCCACAGGAAAAGAAGCTCCTCTACTCATAGCCACACCCAAAAGAGAACCTGCACATGCAATTACATATTCGGGTGTTTCTTCAAAAAAGTACTTCAATGAGTTTAGAGCTTCATTACATTCTTGAATCTCATCAAATATTATAAGTGTTTTTTGTGCTAAAATAGGTTTTCCATTTACCAAAGTAATATTCTGCAATATACGTTTAGGATTTTTTGTGCTTTCAAAAAACTGTTTTAGTTCCGGCTGGCGGTCGAAATTAAAATAAGCAACATTTTCAAAATTATCAGCTCCAAAATGTTTTAATAACCAAGTTTTTCCAACCTGTCTTGCACCTTGCAAAACTAAAGGTTTTCTTTTATGGCTATTTAACCACTTATAAAGTTGCTTTTCAATATTTCTTTTAATTTCCATACGAAACACTTTTGGTGTTGATTATGTGATTTTATTCACATAATCAACATTAATTACTGGCAAATGTAGTTTTTTTTAATGATTTTACAAAGTATATATAATTTGGGAGAGAATTTACGATTGAAATAGAGGCAAAGTAAAAAAAAGTTTACTTGTTATTATTTGTTATTTCAATAAATTGCACCTCCAAAAATATAATTATTAAAATTATTTCCTGGTGCATTTAATGCTACTAATAAGGTTTGCTTTAAATTAATACTATTTGCTCTTCTGTTAAGAGTTATTAAGTCGCCTGCTGTTGCTGTTTCTTTTACCTCAACAGCAATTTTTTCATCTAATATAAAGTCAATTTCCTGCCCAGTTCTTTTAGCATAAAAATTTACATTACCTAGCAAACTTAACTGGTTTGCAATGGCATTTTCAAAAATTGCAGCGGTACTAATATTTGAAAAAGTATTTAAAATACCTGTATCAGAAAAATATAGTTTTTTTTGCTTGGCTATTTCTCTATCTGCATTTGTAACAAAAGGTTTTACAAGTTTGATAAAATAACTGTTTTCTAAAAACAAAATATAGTCTTTGATTTTTTGTCTACTAATACCACTTATATTTGACATTTTTGTGTAATCTACTTTGCTGCCAACTCTTGAACTTAGTAACTTTATCACTTTGTAAAATTCATCAATATCTGTAAAATCAGACAGAAAAAGAATATCGAATTTAATATATGAATTTAAAATATCCTTTAATAAAGCTGTTTTTGCTTCTCTATTTTTGGTTAAAACTACCTCAGGAAAGCCTCCAAACTCAATAAATTCCTTATATAATGATATGTATTTTGAAATAAAGTGTTGATTTGTTGTTTGATAATTAAATTTGGGCAATTTAGTAAAACCCTTGAAATTTAGGAACTCACCAAAGCTCAATGGAAATAGTTCAAAAATTCTTTTCCGCCCAGCTAAACTTTCAGAAAAAGCCCCTTTCATATAAAATGAGCTTGAACCGGTTACAATAAACTTGATATTATAATGATCGTAAATATACTTTATTACACTTGCAATATTATTAATAAGTTGAATTTCATCAAGAAATATATAACCTTTAGTGTTAAAATCTATTCCCTCAATTTCTACTGAAATTATTATATCATCATAGCGAACAGTATTAAAAATTGAACGGTTTTCTAATTTCTCTAAATCAAGAAAAATCTTATTATTGCTTTTTATTCTTTTATATAAATGTTTTATTGCCGTTGTTTTACCAACTCTTCGCAAACCTGTTAAAGCAATAATTTGTTTTGCTTCTAATGATTTTTCTAATTCTTTATATATATTTCTGTAAAACATAATACAAATATATAGAATATAATTTAAAATAGTATTATTTATTATGTAAATAATATTGATAAAGTTGTATTTTATTAATTATAATATTATAAAAAGTACAACTATATGTAAAAATAGCACTTAAATAGTATATTTAGTAGTATTATATTATTGATATATAGTGTATTTAGTATTTATAATAATTGAATAATTATTCAGATGCTTTTTGTTTATCAATATACTTTAGTAAGCTGTAAAAATAGTTTAAATCCCAGAAAATACTATTAGTGCAGCATGAATTTTAGGGAATTCTAATTGTCTTAATCTTCTAGTGCAGGTTCAATCTTCATAAAAACAAACAAACTATAAAAGAACATCATAAATAAAACCCCTGCCATGCGGTTTAGCATAGATTCAAATAAAAAGTTTATGGAAAGAATCAGCAGTAGAAAGAATAATAAATACTGCCTTTTTTTATAAGCAATAACGAATCCGTAAATCAAAATAAATATTAAGCTTAAGAAACCGGATATTCCTAAACCTGCAAAAGTTTCAAGATATTGGTTATGGGCATTTAATGTTTCGTTTTTTGCATCTACAAATCCATCTTTCTGATATTTTTTTACCAACTCATCGGTTACATCTGCCGGGCTTACTCCAAACCAAAAATTTTCTTTAATTACTTCTGTGGCAGCATACCAGGTATGAAAACGAGCATCTTTTTCTTGTAAATTTTCTTTTTCAGGATGTGTAATAAGATTCATAGCTTGTTTTGTTGCTTTTTGCATTCCAGTGCTTGTAAGCAAAAAAATACCACCCAAACTTATGACAATAATCCCGATAAAAAAGAAACGCTTTTTTCTAATCCTGGAGATTTCTATTAGAATGATGAAAAATGAAGAAGCTACAAAAGCAAGGAATCCTGCTCTTGATTGCAAAAGGTAGATCATTAATATGAAGAAGCTGATAAGTATAAAAGTTAATATTTTATGTCCTGTCTTTTTTAACTGCTTTTTCCTATAAAAGTCAAATAATATAATAATTGAAAATAGTAAATACATGGAGAAATAGGAGGGATGCATCCAACTAGATAAATAAGTATATGAGTATATACTTTGTCTAATATTTATTAATTCAAAGAATGAATAAACAGAATCATTCTCAAATACCCAATATTTAAAAATCCATCCATTATTTTCAAAGATAATATTGTTAATAGTTGAACTTGCAAGACAATATATTGAGGCTATAAAATTAGCTAATATAAAAATCAATAAAATAGTTTTATAGTTTTTCTTAATGAGTTTATTTGATCCTGCCAGAATGATAGGAAAAAAAGCAATGGATAGTTTTTCCTGGATTTGAAATAAACCATCATTCAAATCTGTAGTATAAAATAGGGCAATAATTGTTAACAAAAAATAGAATAGAAAAGCGGGATAGGCTTGTTTTCTATATGTAAAGGAGCTAAATTTTGATTTAATATTTCCCTCCAGTAACCATGTAAACATCCA
>JAOZNO010000463.1 GCA_029933755.1 Bacteroidales bacterium
CAGGGCTTTTGCCTATAATGTTTTAATTTTTTACCCTGAGCTGCTCCTTGAGCGAAGTCGAAAGGAAGTCGAAGGGTTAATTTATATTTATAACGCTTTCCCATTTCTTGGAATGCTGATAATAAATGTTGTCCCTGTTTTTCCTTTTTCAGGATTATTATTTGATTCTACGTTTATTTTTCCTTTATGCATTTTTACAATTCCGTAAATTAATGGCAAACCCAAGCCCGTTCCTTGTCCAATTCCTTTTGTTGTAAAAAACGGGGTGAAAATTTTATCAATATTCTCTTGTGAAATTCCTGTTCCTGTATCAGAAACGGTTAATTTTATATTGTCTTCAATTTCAGTTAGTTCTACAGAAATAATTCCTCCGTTTGGCATTGCTTCAACAGCGTTTTTCTCTAAATTTGTTAAAACCTGTGTTATTTGATCACGATCAATCCAAACCATTGGGTTTTGCAATTCTGATAAGAATTTTAGGTCAATATTGTCTGGTCGGATTACAGAATCAAGACTATGTTTTGCTAACTGTTCTAAATTACATTCTGTAAGGCGAACTTGATTTTTTCTTGCAAAATTCAGCAAGCCACCAACTATACCTTTACATCTTTCTGCTTGTTCGCTAATTAATTCTAAATCCTGATACATTGTTGAGCTTGGATCTGCCTCTTCTTTTAGAATGTTGCTATACATGGTGATAACACCTAATGGATTATTTAACTCATGTGCTATTCCGGCAGATAATTGCCCCATTCCGGCTAATTTTTCAGAATGTTCCAGTGCTTGCCTGGCATCATTAAGTTTGCTTTTTGAATGATTAATTTTTTCAAAAGAATTGTGTAGTTGTTCAATAGTGTATGGCAAGCACATTTCGGTTTCTGCAAGTCCGTCAATTATGGCAATAGCATGTTCCATACACGTACTGTATCCGCAAGCACCACAATTAAGAAAATCCTTAGCTTCCTTTTTCCCCATTGATTCAAGCACTTGTGCAATATCCTTTTCCTCGTGTTTAGCTAATCTACGGTCTTTGGCTTCAATTTTTCTACTTAAATCAATATTTTCAAACTTTTTAATATCCTTATTCCACTTTTCTGTGTCCAGATTTTCAAGCTTGTCTTTTACATAATTAACAATTTTTGATTGTCGCCTGAATCTTTTCTTGCTTTTGCTCATACCTGGCCCCATGATGCATCCATCGCAGCTAAGCATTTCCAAATATTTTAGCTTAATTGAGCCTGAGGCCACTTCTTCAAGAGCATCTTTAAAGTTGACATGCCCATGTGTTACCAAAATGTCATTGTCAATTTCTTCTCCTAACTTGTCAATGTTTTGTAATAAACCTCTGCTTACAGGAAATAATGCTCCTTTTCCGGCAAAGGGTGGGTCAAAATCTCTGGCATTTACATTTTGTTGTTTAATTTCATGTTGCTCGAACATTTTTCTTAGTTCGGTAAAAGTAAGCACTTCATCAATTTCATCAGATTCTGCTTTTTTAGCAATGCAAGGGCCAATAAAAACGGTTTTAACTTCTTTGCCGTATTCTTTCCTGATAATTCGGTCAACTGCCATCATTGGTGAGGCTATTTTTGCAATATTCGGTACTAAATCAGGATAATAATGCCTGATATAATTCACAATTGCCGGACAATCAGAAGAAATAACCAATTCATCGGTAGTTTTTAGCTTTTCTTTATATTTTTTAGCAACCACATCGGCACCAAACGAAACTTCAACCACTTTATCGAAACCAAGCTGTTTTACCATGGCAACAAATAACCTGTAATCCTTAATTCCTGTAAACTCGGCAGGGAAACTTGGTGCTACACAGGCAATTACCTTTTCTGTTGATTGCAATAAGTCCTCAACCGGATTTATTGATTCGTAGAATGCTTTTGCTCCCTGGCTACAAACTTTTACACAACTTCCACAAGCAATACACCTTTCGGTAATTACCTCAGCCTGACCATTAATTATTTTTATGGCTTTGGCCGGACAATCACGAACGCAAGTGTAACACACCCTGCATCGGTTTTTTACGGTGTAAACTAGTGGTCTGTGTTCTGAGAATTGTTGCAAAATAATTGTTTTTTAATCTTTAATTAGTTTGAAGTCAGAAGTGGGATAACTTCCGTCTTCTGTCTTCGGACTCCTAACTGCTATTTAGTAGCTAAGCCGTGTAATAAAGCAAGCATTAATTATAACAGCACATCCCTTTCTTTATAATTTGTGTGTAATAACTCGTGACTTTTGTGTCCCAACGGTTTTTCAAGGAAATTGTCGTATAATTCAATAATTTCCGTATTTTTATGAGATACTTTAATTGAATCATTTTCATCAATTTTATAGATTGACCGCATACGAGCTTTTAGTGCATCTTCATCTGTATTAATTGGTTGTCCGCCACCGGCAATACAACCGCCCGGGCATGCCATAACTTCAATAAAGTGAATATCTTTACGTCCGTTTTGAATTTCTTTAAGTAATTCGGCTGCATTTGCTAAACCACTTACTACGGCTACACCAAGTTCTAAATCACCAATTTGTAATTTTGTTTCTTTTCGGCCTTTTGTTCCTCTAATTGCAGGTACTTGAAATTTAACCATTTCTTTGCCGGTAATTGTTTTGTGTGCTGTGCGGATGGCAGCTTCCATAACACCACCTGAATTGGCAAACATTTTACCTGCGGAGCTTCTCATTCCTAAAGGAGAATCAGCTAATTCCGGTTCTAATTTTTCTAAGTCAATACCGTAAAATTTAATCAGCTCAACTAGTTCGCGAGTAGTTAAAACGGCATCAACATCCGAAATTCCATTTTGAGTCATTTCTTCACGTTGGCCTTCAAACTTTTTGGCAGTACAAGGCATAATTGAAACCGAAAAAATATCCTCAGGTTTTACCTTTTCAACTTTAGCATAGTAGGATTTTATTATGGCCCCCATCATTTGTTGTGGTGATTTACATGATGATAAATTGGGTATTAAATCAGGGAAAAATTCCTCGGCATATTTCACCCAACCCGGACAACAACTTGTTATCATTGGTAACTGTCCATTATTTACAACACGGTCAACCAATTCAGCAGATTCTTCCATAATGGTTAAATCGGCAGAAAATGAGGTGTCAAATATACCTTCAAAACCAATTTTACGTAAAGCAGCATTTATAATTCCGTTAATATCTTTACCTGGTTTCATGCCCACTTCTTCGGCAATTGATACCGTAATAGATGGTGCATATTGCACAACTACTCTTTTCTTAGGATCTGCCAATACATCAATTACTTCTGGGAAATGACTTTTTTCGGTTAAAGCAGCCGTAGGGCATACCATAATACACTGTCCGCAATTTACACAACTTGAGGTGTTTAAACCTTTATTGAAAGTTGTACTTACAATTACATCGCTACCACGATTTACAAAATCAATAGCCGAAACGCCCATTACTTCATCACAAACTCTTACACATCGGCCGCATAAAACACATTTTGCCTGATCACGAACAATACTTGCGCTTGATAAATCTAAATGGTAATCACTTTTCTTCCCTCTGATTCTTCTTTCACGTACATGGTATGATTCTGCAAGTGTTTGTAATTCACAGTTTTTATTTCTTACGCAGAATAAACAATCATCAGGGTGATCGGCCAGCAATAATTCAATAATAGTTTTGCGGGCTTCGTTTACCTTTGGTGAGTTGGTTAAAATTTGCATTCCTTCTTCTGCCGGATATGAGCATGAAGGAATTAGTTTTCCGGTTTCTTTTTGCTCAATAACGCATAATCGGCAAGCTCCGGATGGCAACATGCCTTTAATATGGCATAATGTTGGAACATTAATACCGTTTTTGTTTAAAGCTTCAAGAATAGTATCGCCTTTTTTGGCTTGTATTATTTGGTTGTTAACTTCGAGATTTAACATGGGCTTATATTTTATATTTTTTTACACTTGTTTTTTAGTCAATCCTTATGTGTAATTTAATTAAGGATTAGCTTTCGCCCTTTCAGGGCTTTTGTGAATAATTGATTAACACCCCTGCGCTATGCACAGGGCTATTTGCTTTTGCCCCTTTGGGGCTTTATTCGTGAAATTCTAATTAGTGTTTGACCGGAAATTCCAATTTCTTCGTTATGCTCACCTTAAAAAAC
>JAOZNO010001087.1 GCA_029933755.1 Bacteroidales bacterium
TTACGCTTGATGTTGATAATGCATTAATTTCATCAGCGGCAACTTTACTTCGTTCAGCTAGTTTTCGTACTTCGGCAGCTACCACGGCAAAGCCTTTTCCGTATTCGCCTGCACGTGCTGCTTCAACTGCGGCATTTAAGGCAAGTATATTGGTTTGAAACGCAATATCGCTTATGATTCCTATTTTATCCGCAATTTTATTAATTGACTTTATGCTTTCATTAGCAGAACTACTCAATTTATTCATCCCTACTGATGCCTTTTTAGCAATTTTTTCTGTTTGTTCCGCATTTTCCGCATTTTGCGAAATGTTTGAAACCATTTGTTCCATTGAAGCCGAAACCTCTTCACTGGCAGATGCCTGCTCTGTTGAGCCCTGTGATAGTTGTTGTGCCGTACCGCTTAATTGGTTACTGGCTACTGCAATAAATTCTGAACTACTTTTTACACCACTCATCACATTTTTTAAGTTTTGTGATAATTCATTTATACTGTTGGCTAAACTTCCTAACTCATCTTTACGATTCATAAGTTCTGCATTTGTAGTAATATCTAAATTTCCTTTACTTAATTCTTTCAGGTTATTTAACGATTCGTCAAATGGTTTTCTTATCAAGCGATACACCAAATAAACAAGGAAAACAATAACGAAAATTCCAATTGGTAAAGAAAGGTATTGAGGATAAGAGTCTGGAAATGCATTTGCTATATTTGTATTTACCGTTGAGAACAGTATGCTAACTGCCCAAAGAGCTCCAATTTTAAATAGAATACTATCCTTAAATAAAAGTCGTAAAACTACTATTGCAACCGGTATTCCAACGCCTAATAAAATTAATATTTTTACTAACATAATATTTTGTTTTTAAGTTAAAATTAATTGTTTTAATATTTTTGAATATATAATTGTTATTCTGAAACTTCTATGTTAAAGCCTCTTCATGAATATTAATTTTTTCCAAATTATTATTAAAGAGAACCTGTTTTAAGTCCATTAGTAGTATGAAACGATCATTTTGCTGCCAGCTTCCCTTAATATATGCTGCAGCTTTTTTTACAC
>JAOZNO010000464.1 GCA_029933755.1 Bacteroidales bacterium
TCAGAGCTTTGCGATTTAGCGGCTTTGCGAGAAACTAAAATTTAACGGAGTATTATTATTTGTATAAAATCAAATTCTAATTTAATTTATGCTTATTTCTTATTTCTTCTAATTCATTCATTAAAACTTCGGCCGATTTTGTTTTGCCTGTATTAACAATTAATATTTTTTTGTCTTTGGGTAACTCATCCTGCATTTGTAACAATAAGGCTATTCCTGCCAAACCCGAAGGCTCAAAAGTAATTTGTTGACTTTTCGCAATCTCCATAGCTTTACTCACAAAATGTTCTTCTACATAATGAATATTTGTTTTATTTCCAACACAAGTACAGGATTTTAATTCAGTAATAAAATTTTCATATTCATTAAAAGTTGGAAGAAAACTCGAATAAAGTTTGTCAAGCTGAGTATTTTTATTCTTAGTTGATGCAGCAATAAAGTGACAAGATTTTAGCTTTTCTACAGAACCAAAAAATCTGGGGTCAGGATTATGCAAAAAACTATTAAAATATTCTTTTTTAACAATATTGAGGATATTAATAAATAAATCTCCTGTTCCAAATGGTATAAAACAATAATCCGCCTTTTGGTTTATAATTTCATAACTTAACCAGTCATAATAATTATCCAGGTTTGGATCCATGGTCTCTCTGTAAGTAATATCAATTCCATCTTTATTATCAGTATACTGTTTTATATCTTCTGGCTTTAATAGTTTTAAGCCTAAGTCAGTTTCATAAATAGTACAGCCAATTTTTTTCATCGAGTTTTTGATGTCTGCATTGGTATTTTTATCAATCAGCACTTTTAAACTGACGGGGATATCAAATACATTAAATAGGTTTTGTACTGCTGTAGCTGCTCCACCAGATGAAATTATAGAAATTTGGGGTAATTCTTTAAGTTTTTTGTATTTAAGTGATTCCAGTAATGCTTTATATTTTATAACCACTTCCCATGCAAACCTGTCTTTATGAGTTCCGGTGGGATTTGTGCTTTCATCTTTTAACAAAACCTGTTTAAACCCGGGGATTTTTATTTCTATGGTTTTAGATGCTGGAAATTTTGGTGTATAATAGGGTTTTGGCGGAAATTCAGGGTTTTCAGGATTATTTGTTGATGGAACCTGAATGGAATGGTAAATATTTTCAAATTCTTTATTTTGTTCTAATTTAATTTGTGGAGGAATAAAATGAACCAAGTCATCTAACGATGCTATTTTTTGAAAGAAAATATCATACCTTATTGTTGACTTCATACCTGTAATTCGTTGAAGCATATCAAAAATATCACTTTTTATGGTTTTTATACGTTCAATTTTTTTCGAAATTTCTAATAGGGTCTCATTTTTTTCAGTTTGTTCATCCCCCATTATTTCTACAATTTGGGCAAAAGCTTTTTCCAGCTTTTCAATATGCAATTTCCAGTGAACCGACAATGCAATTTTACCAAGTGTGCTAAAAACATTATATTCACCATCATAAACATCTGGCAATAACACATTTATAGCTTTTCTCTGATAAGTGTCTGCATTATTTTTTGTAAAGTCAATAAGATGTTCAACACTATCTTCATTTTGTAGATAATCTCTACTAATAAAAATTATTACATACTCATTACTTTTTAGTCTGGAAAATAAATCTGAAATACTCCCTTTACTAAACATAGGACTGTTCCTAATGTCATTCTCTACCTTAACTTTCAGATTTTGTTTCAGATAATTTTCAACTTTACGGGCTTCATTTAAGTTATTATAGGTGAATGATAATACAAAATCGGGTGTGTTGCTTGTTGAATATTTAGTGTCTAGTTCATCAAATTTATTTCCCCCCATTTTTGGCATCATGCGCAATTCCTCACGTGTTCTGCCATAAGCATACAAATAGCATATATTTACATTAATTTTTTGGAATTGAGCAATTTCCACACCTTTTTTAGTGTAAAAAAGGTGTTTTAAAAATGTTTTTCCCGGCGAAATATTGGCAAGTTGTATTCCATCAATTAAAATTTGTAAGCTTTTGTCTTTTTGGAATTGATTGAGTTGCTCTTTAATAATGAAAATTAATTCATCATAGTTAGGAAGGTGTGTATTAAAATCCTCTAATTGTTGTGAACCACCATTTTTCTTATATTGACTAAAAATGGTTTCTCTTAAGCTATCGAGTTCTGTTTTTGGTATTTTAATCCAACCTTTAGTTAAGTCTATTTTTGTCATTTGGTTTATTTTTAGGCACTAAAATAGTGAATTTAAATGTAGACTTGATATTTTGTAGAGATTATTAATATTGCTTTTTATATATCTTTAATTAAAATGGCTGTGATATAACATTTTGTAGGTTTTAGTTTTAGTAAAGAAACTTACTTCAGTTGCCTGTCATTGTTTATCCGTAGATTATCTCAGACTAGCGCAGATTTAATGTGAGTGTTTATCTGTGTTCATTTGCGACATCTGTGGACTATTCTTTAAACTTTTACTCACAATAATTTATACTATATCCATTAAAATTTATAGGCAGGTGTTTCAAAATAAGTGCCTTTGCTCTTTAAATAGGTAGTTGTCTTTTTATTCTTTCTTCAAGTGAAATAAATGATTCTGTTCTTGATATTCCGTCAATTGACTGTAGTTTATCAGCTATAATATCTTTCAGATGGTCATTGTTTTTGGTCAAAATTTTAACAAAAATAGAATAGTTCCCTGTTGTATAATGACATTCTATTATTTCAGGTATTTTTTCTAATTCATTCATTACATTTTTAAAATAAGATGCCTTTTCAAGGTAAACACCCATAAATGCATATGTTGAATAACCTATTTTTTTATAATCAATAATAAATTCTGAACCGGTAATAATACCATGATCAAATAAACGTTGGATTCTTTGATGGATAGCAGCACCTGAAACATTACATTCCCTGGCAACTTCCAGATAAGGTATTCTTGCATTTTTAGATATTAAGGCTAATATTTTCCGATCAAGTTTATCAATTGTATAAGCAGGGCTCATGGATTTGTGTTAAATTGTAAATTAAAGTGTAAAAATATTTATAAATTATAAGAATATGCAACACATGAGCTAAATATTTAATAAATTGATAAATTTCTATTAATTTTGGTATTATTATGCAATTTCAAAACTACTATAACATATTAGGTGTTAAAAATACTGCCAGCCAAACAGATATAAAAAAAGCTTACAGAAAACTTGCCTTAAAATACCATCCGGATAAAAATGAAGATAAAGTAAAATCTAAAGAAAAATTTATTAAAATAAAAGAAGCTTATGAAGTTTTAAAAGATACAGATAAAAGACAAAAATTTGATAACTTAATTAAGCAAGCTAAGCAGACTTATAACAATACTACAACACAGCAGAACTATTATAAAAGCGATTACACAAAATATAAAGAAGACCTGTACAGAGATGTTTACGCCAGGGATGAGACAGATAGTTTATTTTCCAGTTTTTTTAATTATTTTTTTGGTCGTAAAAAGAGTCGAAGTAGTTATTCATTCTTGTATAATGGAAAGGATATAAAAGGAAAAATAACTATTGATTTTGAAGAGGCTTTTACAGGCTCGAACAGAATATTGAATGTTGTTGGTGAAAAATTAAGAGTTACCATAAAACCGGGTGTTAAAAATAATCATTTGTTAAAACTTAAGAATAAAGGTGATTATAGCGAGCTAGGTACTAATCGCGGTGATTTAATTGTTCGGATAAAAATCAACCCCCATTCAATTTACAAAAGAAAATTAAATGACTTATACCGTGATATTTTTGTAAATATATATACTGTTTTATTAGGAGGAAAGGTAAAATTAAACACTTTTCATGGTGAAAAAATTATTACCATACCAAAAGGAGTTGTTTATAACAAAATACTAAGGATTAAAGGTGCGGGGATGGCTATTTACAATGAAACAGATAAATTTGGTGATCTTTACATTATAGTAAAATATAAAATTCCTAAAGATTTTTCGAAAGAAGAAACCTTATTGATTGAAAAGCTCAGGATACTTGGTAATAAATAGAATAGTGCCTGAGTTCGAGATAAGCAATTTATTATATAAATGTTGTAATTAACACATAATCAATAGCAGTGGATTTTAGAGACTGGAAAAATGAATTAGCCTGGTATTTATAC
>JAOZNO010000465.1 GCA_029933755.1 Bacteroidales bacterium
TGTGTACCTTCTGTATAAATAGCATGAATGTGGTCAGTATATGTTGCTGTTCCATGGATATATATATAAGGATTGCCTTCGCCTTCTTCACATTCATCATAAGATACAGCTTCTATAGAAAAATCGAAATTTGTGTCTGTAATATTTGTTAAGCTAATATCCAAGTATTCTAATTCTCCGTTGGTATCAATATAATTTCTACGTTTTTTAAAACTTACAATTCTCATATCAGTAATAAACCAGTTTCCTGACATTTTAGATACTGTAAAATTTTGTTTAATGTTAGAATCGCCGTTTGTGTTATCATAGTACACTGCATCACAATAAACTATAGCCTTACTGTCATTTCCTGAAACGTATTTTAGTTCATTTACAGCAATAAGATTTATTCCTCCGAAAGCTTTTTTCGATGAAAAATGTTCTAAAGTTCCCCACTTTGGATTTTTTTGTGAATGGTAAGCTGCGTTAAAATTTTTATCCGATAAAAAATTCAGATACCTTTCTACAGTAAATTTAGCTATGAATTTATTAAAAAAAGCGTAATTTCCGTCAGGCTTAATTTTACATATATCTGAGTTGGTTTCTGTCGGGTCGGAATATTTCATGTAAATTGCACAATCAGTGCCATTGTTTTCGTACATTCCGTCCATTCCTTGGTCAAAAATATTTTTTTGAATAACATAATCGGGTTTAATTTTAAATCCTATTTCGTTTGCTACATCATAATCTAATTTTAATTGCGAAATCAGATTTTGTTCTTTATCAAAAATTTCCAGCATTAGATTGCCTGTATCTTCTTCATTTTCTTTAACAATAAAGATAAATGCCGTATAATCTTCGTAGAGATTAAATCTGTAATATGCATATACAAGTTCTTTTTTATAATAGCTGAAAAATAATTTATCATTAGATGATAATTTTTTTGCATCCTCGTAATATGTGATTTCTTCAGATCCTACTGGCAATTCTGTTTCTTCAAACAATTTTGAAATATCATTCATGCTAGATTGAGAAGTGCTCTTAAATGAAAATAAAAATACGATTGAAAAGAGAATAACTGATTTTTTCATAATTAATAGTGTTAAAGTTTAGAGTTCAATATAATCAAGGCTTTTCCATACAAAATAAGCTGTAGAAAACATTGCTGAAAGTATGGGTAAAAGATTATAGCTTTTTCTTAGCAATACAAATCTTGGGGCACTATAGAAAATGGCATATAACGGAAATATTGCTATAAATTCTATTAAACGACTTGCTCTTTCGGGGTCAACAATTTTTTCCGAATTTGAAAGTTGAAACCTCCACATTGCACTTGAAAAATCGACAAAAACTGTTACTAAAATTAATATTGGAACATATACATAAAGATAATTTTGTTTGCCGAGAAAATATTTCGACTTAAATTTAATAAAGGAGAAAATAAACATAACTATGTATAGTCCAATTAAAAGCATGAAATAGGTGTACTGCTGATTATCGGTAAAGTTACTTGTATCGTCGACTATTCCTAAGATATTTATTGCAGGCATCATAAGTATAATTCCGTAGCCTGCAATCATAAAAACAATTAAATAGTCCGAAAATTTTTGCTTTTTTAAGTTATGATACCTGCTTTCAAAAGAACTCATCATTCCTATAAAGATCAACATAATGATAAATAACACATAAATACTTAATAATGAAATTATTGATTTTAAATCTTTTCCTTGAAGGATATCGTAAAAAAAGCTTTGTGTTTTTTCAAAATATGAAGAATTACAGCATCTACAACAATTGTAATGAGTATTGTTACCCAAAACCATTTTGATTGCTTTTTGATATACTCATTAAGTTTTTTTAGCATGATTTTATTTTTCCTGTTTGTGCTAATTCTCGATTATTTCAATCTTATCAATAATATTGAATTCAACTATTCTGTCATTATAATCATCTTTTTCTTTGCTTGTATTAAAATGTATTTTAAATTTTTTACCGATATATTCCGGATTTGGAGCGTCACCTTTTTCAAATTGATATTTACTATCATTAATACCGTCAAACTGATAGTGATAACCCAATCTTGATGTAAAAGTATATATTGGTAAATCGCTCATAATATAATCTTCAAATGTTGCAATAATATCACCATCTGTTATAACTTCGTAGTCTTCAATAATTTTGGCATCAACTTTATATGGTTCTCCCATTGCTTCGCCTTCCATTATTTTAACCATTTTATATTTTATAAAGAATTTTTTCTTTGTATCGGTATTCTTAATGATATCTTCCATCATACGGTCTGATGCTTTTACATATTCTTGATTTTCTGCAAGTTGGTATTCTACTGCAAATCGGATAGTCGTTTTACCTTTTAGCTCTTCGTCGAAATAATGATTTGGGACAATAGTTGCATCGGAATAATTTGCATATTCCGAAGGACTTGTTATGTCAATTGTAACGATTATCGGATTTGGAAGTTCTGATATTTGTTCTTTTATAAATTTACCTTCAGTTTCAGACCAAACATATTTTGATTTTAGTTCTCCGTTTACATATATATCATGTTCGTTATCTTCAACAATCAATTCTTTATAATCATAGATTATTTTTGTGATAGGATCATACGAAAAGGACATATTAAAATATTCATCATTTATACTTTTTCCCTTTAATAAAGGAACTTTGTGCCATTTAAGATCAGATAATGTCAATTTATAAAGTTGGATACTATTGTAAGAAAGCCATGGATTTTCTTTTTGTCCCTTATTATGTAGTATATAGATTTCATAATTATCTCTTTTAGCTAATAATTGAAAACAGACGGAATCAATATATCCGCCAACTGCCCAAAATTTATAATTAAAATAATCATCTTTTTTTTCTTCGTTAATTATCATTCCAGACGTTTCATCTTTTGTATTATATATTACATAATCAAAATAATCATTATAGTTAGAAGCTTTTACTAAATCCAAAAATGTATCATAAAGTGAATTATTTTTTTTGTTTTTTATTTCCTCTTCGTTTGATGCTCCGTCTTGTCCTATTGTGCCGTCATCATTTATAAAATATGGAGTTGTCTTTTGCTTTATTGTATTTTCTTGGGTATTTTCAATTTCTGTTAGGTCAAATTTATTGTCCGTGATAAAAATAACTGACGAATACAGGCTGTATGTATATTCAGTATCTTCTACATATAAGTCGGATGCTATAATCTTTTCAGCAATCTTCACACCCTCTTTTGATACAGTATAAACATTATATTCTAAATGAATTTTATCAGTTTCTCCCATAAATTCAGCCATTTTATTGGCTATAATTAAAGTATAGAAATTTGAGTTTTCATTATTTATTTTAGCATAGTAATAATAATGGGTATCAAACTTTTTTACACCGTCAATTACTTGAAAGCGATTTGCTGTATCAACAAATAAGTGAAGAAATTTTTCGTCAATTTCTTTCAGATTATTTGACAGATTTCCGGTTGTATCTGCTTCAATTATTAAAGGAAATTCTGTTTTCGTTTCAAAATTTGTCAAAAATTCTTCATAATTATTGTTTGAGTTAGAACAAGAATTTAATAAAACAATACTTAATAGTAATAGAGTTATGTTTTTCATAATATTTTTGATTAGTTCTGTTTTTTTATTGTTTTTAGCGTCTAGCATAGTGCATTACACCATTCCTCTGTTATATTATTTGAACTTATTTTTGCAAGCTACCAATATTGAGTAATAGGGCAAACGCATGAAGAAGTTATTCTTAATAAATTTAATAAAACATTTTTAATTTACAAAAACAATAATTTAATTTATTAATATGCAGAATACTA
Source organism: Bacteroidales bacterium (assembly GCA_029933755.1). GTDB lineage: Bacteria > Bacteroidota > Bacteroidia > Bacteroidales > NBLH01 > NBLH01. The sequence continues at coordinate 3,812 of JAOZNO010000465.1, forward strand.
ACATATTGTCTTACTTGCCTTTAATTAAAAATAGAATTACAACAAATTAGTGCCCCAGATTAAACTGCGTTGAGGGCTGAAGCCGTTCACAGATTAAAAAAATAATTAAAATTATTTTAACAGAAAAACAAGCTACGCTTGTTTTAGAATCTGTGAATCTGTGGCAATTAATACTATGGGTCGTATCATAATTATTATTACTTTTTTTTCATGCGTTTGCCTGTATTGAGTAACAATATAAAGTATACTAAGGCTATGGTTCAGATGTTCTATGATACTAATAATTATTCGTTTTGTGCTAATTGACAGGTAATTAGAAATTCGTAA
>JAOZNO010000466.1 GCA_029933755.1 Bacteroidales bacterium
ATATTATCAAACTGACGGTTTGACCATGAAAGTGTATAAGCAATCCAGCCGGTTGTTTTACCTGTAGTTTTTCTGATTAAAAACTCTCCACCGTATGACCAGCCCTGACCAAGTTCAATTTTATTTTGCCAGTCCTCGTTCACCTGCAAAAAGCTTGCTCCCTCTTTGTATGCAATTAAATTATCCATTTTTTTGTAAAAACCTTCTAAGCTAATTTCAATTCCTTTGTTTAGTTTATATATACTTCCTATAGCATATTGTATTGACTCCTGAGGTTTGATAGTATCGGTTACAGGTAACCATAAATCAGTAGGTAAACCAATATTACTATTTGATAAAAGATGTATATATTGATTCATCATTGAGAATGAGCCTTTTATTGACCAATTAGGTTTTACCAGATATCGTAAAGAAAGTCGTGGCTCAATATTATGGTAAAATTTCTTTTTTACATAAAATGCAGAAGCGTGTATTCCGGCATTTACTTTAAACTTACCAAAGCTAATATCATCTTCTATGTAAGTATACATCTCATTGGTATATACTTTTTTATTACCAAAAGTAGTGTCAACATCACTATCGTGAGATGATGACGATTCTTTAAACGCATTAACACCCGGATTAAATGTATGATAAGTATTATTTGCACCGAAGCGAATATAATGATTTGGACTTGGTATATAATCAAAATCAATTTTAGCAGCAAAATCTTCAATGCCCGAAAAGTAATCAAAACTGTATTTGCTAACATCCTGACCATCTTTGTATTCTGATTCCATTATCGTTGAAAACTTATATTTTGTATAACTTAAGGTAGTATTACTGAACAGCTTATTGTTTATCATAAAATTCCACCTTAGAGCAGATATTATATTACCCCATTTAAGGTCAAAGTTATCTTGTGAGTAACTTTGACCGGATTCATATTTATATTTTTCATAGGCTTTATCATTACCCATATATGAACTTAGATATAATCGATGACGATCATTAAATTTATAATTAAGTTTGGCAGTCATATCATAAAAATAATAACCCATTTTTACTTCATCACCATATGCATTCTTGTTATACATCGCAATAATAGGTGCTGCAATTAAATCGATATAAGTTCTTCGTGCAGAAACAAGGAAACTCATTTTATCTTTTATAATAGGGCCTTCAAGTGCAAGTTTTGCAGAAATTAAGCCTACGGAACCGGTTCCGTGGATTTTTTCATTATTTCCTTCTTTTAAGCGGATGTCTAATACCGACGACAATCGTCCGCCATAACGAGCAGGAAATCCCCCTTTTATAAGTTGTACATTATTAATAGCATCAACATTAAAAACTGAGAAAAAACCAAACAGGTGGTTCACATTATAAATAGGAATACCATCTAAAAGAATCAGGTTTTGGTCAGGCCCGCCACCACGTACATACATGCCACTTGAACCCTCTGTACCTGACTGAACACCCGGTAGTAATTGTAAAGCTTTAATGATATCAACTTCACCAAGTAGGGCAGGAATCGCTTTTATTGTTTTAATTGGTATTACAATGGCACTCATTTGTGAACTTTCCACACCAACATCAATTTTATCGGCAATAACATCAACTTCACCTAATTCAATATTGCTTTGTAAGTTAATATTGAAGATTTGGTTTTCAGACAAATTAATTTCTTTTGTAAATGGAAGGTAGCCAACAAAAGAAAATACAAGTTTTACTTTGCCTTTGGGTAAAGTAATACTATAAAAACCATATGAGTTTGAAATGGTACCAGAACTACTTTCTGGGTGAAAGACATTTGCTCCAATAAGCTTTTCACTATTTCCTGCATCTGAAATATATCCACTTATAGTATATTTTTGGCCAAATAGTAGTACAGGAAATAAAATAAATAATATGATAAGTAAGTATTTTTTCATTAATTCGGTGTTTGGTTTATAAGGATTTATAAGTAGTACAAAAAGCCCTAAATTTACCCTAATAAATTTCCGAAAAAAGAAAGAATAATTCAAACCCATTTCTCAGCATCAGCAATATTTTTAAAATATTTTGATTCAAAAGCCATAGCTTCGGCTTCCTTTAAAGTTTGCTCAACCGATATTTTTGTAAATAAGTCGTGGCTAACAACAAAAGCAACTTTATCACAAGCGATTTGAGCAATTTTTGAATTAATATATACATTAACCCATTCCTGAGTAGTGGGAGCTACAGGAAACTCAAACTCAGTCATATTTATAATTATTGCCAATGGTCTTTTTGATTCAATTAAGACCACTAATTTTATCATTTCATTTTTAAATTGTTCCTGATCTAAACTATTGCTGGATATTTTCCATGTTTGCAATAATATCTTTTTAGATTCGAACCATTCTATTAGCTGATAATCTGTATTAATTTTCATAAGCACTTAATTGTGTGTCCATAAAGTCAGCTTTTTTTCAATAGTAAACGTTTTTTCCTTTTATAAGAAGTATGTAGTTTTCAGTATACAGATGGTAACTTGTTGCAATTCAGTTATTTTACTGTGTACTGAAAACTGTGTGCTATTTGATAAATTAACATACAAACTTATTAAAATAAACATCTAATTATTCATGAAAATGATATAACACTTTTCAGACTATATTATTTATTTTTGCTTAAAATGGGTATAACATTAAGCTATACTAAAAACCATTCAGCACTTTTTCTACTTCTGACAACATTTCACTTTTAAAATCCAGATGTGTAACCATTCTTACAGTCTGTGGTCCAAAACTAACCACTTTTATCTTGTTTTTTTCAAGATTTGCAATGAAATCTGTATCTTTAAAATCATTTTTTAACTTAAAAATCACAATATTTGTTTCAGTTGGTAAAATTTCTTCAATATAGGATTGTTGTTTAAGTATTTTAACTAATTCCTGAGCATTTTCATGATCTTCTTTTAATCTTTCTATATGATTATCTAAAGCATAAATTCCGGCAGCAGCCAAATATCCCGCTTGTCGCATAGCGCCGCCAAATAGTTTGCGATAACGTTTAGCCTTTTGAATAAATTCAGACGAAGAAATTATGATTGAACCTATTGGGGCACCAAGTCCTTTTGATAAACAAATAGAAACAGAATCGAATAAGTTTCCAATATCAGTACTTGTATATTTTTTTTCAGTAATCGCATTAAAAAGTCTTGCCCCGTCAAGATGGAATTTAAGATTATTTTGAGTACAAACGGTTCTTATTTTTTCAATATCAGAAAGTTCATAACATGAGCCTCCACCTTTATTAGAAGTATTTTCTAAACTAACAAGTTGTGAGCTTGCATAATGTATGTTATCAGGATTAATAGATTCAAGGACCTGTTCAGCTCTTATTCTGCCATTATCACCATTAATTAACTTTGTTGAAACCCCGGAGTTAAAAGAAATTCCACCACCTTCAAAATTATATATATGTGATGTAATATCACAAATAACTTCATCACCGGGTTGAGTATGAATTTTAATGGCAATTTGATTTGCCATGGTGCCAGATGGAACATATAAAGCAGCTTCTTTATTAAACATTTTGGCAATTTTTTCCTGTAGCTTGTTAACTGTAGGGTCTTCGTCAAAAATGTCATCACCAACTTCTGCCGAAAACATTGCTTCAAGCATCTGTTTTGTAGGTTTAGTAACGGTATCGCTTCTTAAATCAATTATCTTATTCATATTTTTAATTTATAACTTGTATTTATCTTTTTAAATTAACGCTAAGTAGCTAATTATTGAATTTTTCAAAAGGCTGTTATCCTATTTACGCAAACTAAAAGTCTGACTGTAAATGAGTAAAACCTTAACTTGTATATTCTATGTATTTCATTTAATTTAGCTAAAGTAATAATTAAAAAACCTTTAAGAAAATGGAAAATGTAGATTTAGTATTTAAAACATTTATGGAATCAGAAAAGCCACTAAAAGGTGGAGAAGTAGCAGAAATTTCAGGTTTAGATAAAAAGGAAGTTGACAAAGCAATTAAGCTTTTGAAAAAGGAAGAGAAAATTGTTTCGCCAAAAAGATGTTTTTATGAAGCAAAAAAGTAATGTTTTGATTTTTCTTTACTATTTATAGCATTACTTTTTAATATCTAATTTACTAAAGTTTCACACTAGATAAAAATAAG
>JAOZNO010000467.1 GCA_029933755.1 Bacteroidales bacterium
GTATTTTGCAGCACATTTAGTACAAACCATGGTTTTTGCAGTACCATGAAATTCATAAACGGTTTTACTACCTGCTTCCTGGTGTAAATTATCAATATTTTGTGTAATTATTCCCTTTAAGATACCCTTCCTTTCTAATTGGGCTAATCCTGTATGAGCTTTGTTTGGCTGAGCTTTTCCAAAAAAGTCATAAAAAAGTTCCCTTATTACTTTCCATGCCTCATTTGTATTGGTGAAAAAATAATTGATATCAAGTACAATCGGGTTGTATTTACTCCACAATCCATCATCTCCTCTAAAGGGTGGAATACCACTTTCTACAGATATACCTGCTCCGGTAAAGGCAATTGCATGTTTTGATTTTTTAATTAGTTCAGCAGCTTCTAATAGCTTGTTTTCCATAGTTTCGATATATTTATTTTAGTATTCAATCAATAAGCTTGAAGCAAGCTCACAAGGTATAAGCTGAATTTTTTATTTAATGTAAGCATAGTGAATAATAAAACCCACTAGTGGGATTCAAAAGTACAAGAAAAAGAATTGAAATACTAATTTGATAAAAACTTGTTTTTTCGTGAATTGGCCTTTTCAAGGAGAATTTAAATTTTTAACATTTATTAATGTTTGTTAAGTTGTCTTAACATTTTGTTAGTGTATATTTGTAGGGTAGAAATTAAACATTTAGATTTTTTCATAATAAGTTTTAAGTTAGTAATAGATTAATAAGATAAAAAAGGGGCTGTCAAGCCCCTTTTTTATTTGAGCTACTTAGCCTGAGTAATTCATGAATTATTCAGGCTAGTGTCAGCAAAAAAAAAACATCAACAATTTCCCCGATTTTCGGGGTAGGCTGTTACTCTTGTTTTGAAAACAGTTGCTTCGACAAGCTCAGCACAATGCATTTACATCAGTAAACTCCTTATTTTCAAAACTTCAAAAGCCTCATTATTGTCGTTTTCTTATCCTATACTGAGTTTTTATGCAAGTACTACTTACAAACTTTTAAATATTCTTGCCAATGAATAACCCGGTGCATTTACCTCTAAATCAAGAAAATAACCAAAAGGTGTTTGGGCAGTTTCGTAATTTGCATTTTTTAAACGGGCTTCGGCCATATTAAATAGCTCTTGTGTGAATTTAGGACTCGCTTTACTTTCTGATAAATGTGCAAATGAATGTAGAATTACAAAATTTGTATTATTCTTTTTTGCTGCCCATTTTAGATTTTTAACTAGTTTTTTCTCTATTGAATTAATATCTTCTTCATCTTTTTCTTCAGCCTGGATAAAAGCCACAAGACAATTTTCAAAGATTTTTCCTTCTGTAATGCTTTCTGCACTTTCAAGGTTCTTGATAGCTGGTTTATAACCAAAGTTTGTGGTGTATATTATTAATAGTTTCATCTTCAAATTGAATATTGATTATTGTCTATTGATTATTGTTTTCTGCATATTATATTATATAAAGTTCATGCAAAAATAGTTACATTTTCATATCTCCCAATTTCGACATCTTCACATGGTTACTGAGCGAATTCGAAGTAAAGTCGAAGTACCATATCCTTACATTTCCACATTTTCTAATCTTGAGACTACTCCGAAAACTGTGATTTTCTGCATTCAGTCGCTTAGCGGGTTTTTAACAAACAGATATACAGATTGATAATTTTTTACTTTTAATAGAATTATCCGCTTAGCGGCTTTTCGGAGTACCCTAAATCTTCTAATTTTAAAACCTTCACATCTTCAAATTGTTAATATACGATCACTTTTATATCCTTTATTTTCATTATAACTAATGTAGCCTAATTGATTGGTAAGTAATTTAGTATTTCCAACTATTGTTTCAGGCATATTCCTATGTGTGTGACCATATATCCAGTAATCAATTCTTGATTTTTGAATTAGTTCATCTAAATCAACTACAAAAGCTTCATTTATTGGGCTGTTTGCAAAATCTGGTGAGTTGCAGCTTTTACTTGGAACATGATGTGTTGCAATTATCGTTTTTTGATCGATACTATTATTATTCAGTTCCTCACTTATATACTGAATCGATTTTTCATGTATTTTATTATAATCATCAACAGTGAAATTTTTATTGTGATAAGATATTAATCTAAAATCATTCATTCCATTTAAAACAATATTTCGGTTCGGTTCAGAAATTTTTGACCAAAGTGTTGAGAAAATAATTTTTATATCATCATGTATACATGCTACATTGTTTACCAGTGCAACATTATCTTTTAATTTTTCATAAACAGCTTTGTCTAAAATACTAATATCATCACCATTATAAAACTCATGATTGCCAAACATTAGATACGTATATTGGAAATTATTTGAAAGATAAGAGATAAAATCTTTTTCAACTTGCCTTTCATAATAAAAATTTAGATAGCTAATATCGCCTGCAAGAATAATTATATCACCAACAGCTTGTATCGGGTTCTGTTTTATAAAATCTGCATTTGCATCAAATTCCAAATGCAAATCAGAGCAATATTGAATTTTCATTTTAATATCAATTAAATGCTAAAGATAAATAAAAAATAAATTAAATTTGTCAGATAAATTAAAACCTAACTTTATGAGTAACTCAATGACCTTAATAGAAAAAATAATTGCAAATCATTCAAAATTTGACAAAGTAAACCCAGGTGATATTGTTGATATTGAAATAGATGTTCGGGCTGCCCGCGATTTTGGTGGACCTAATGTTGTTAAGAATATTATTGATAATAATCTTTCTATAGATGATCCATCAAAGACCTTTTTTACTTTTGATACGAATCCTACCGGATCAGATCAGAAATATGCAGTAAACCAGCATAAATGTAGAGTTTTTGCCAGAGAAAGAGGTTTTAAAGTGTTTGATATTGATGCAGGAATTGGTACACATACCTTTATTGAACAAGGTTTGGCTTACCCTGGTGCAACTGCAATAACTACTGATTCACATGCGAATATATTAGGCTCAATTGGGGCTTTTGGTCAAGGTATGGGAGATAAGGATATTGCTGTGGCTTTTGACCGTGGAAAAGTATGGTTTAAGGTTCCAAAATCGGTGAAAATAAACTTAAAAGGGAAGAAACCTGGTAATATTTATGCAAAAGATATTGTTTTAAACCTGTTAAATAGATTTGGAGCTAACGAATTGCTGGGGTACTCTATTGAAATGTATGGAGAGGCAGTTGATGAATTTTCACTGGATGAACGGATAACTATTGCTTCGATGGCCACTGAAATGGGCGCAATTATTCTTTTATTTACGCCCAATGAGAAAATAATGGAGTATTGTAATGCTGCAGCAGGAAAGCAACTTGAGTTGATAAAAGCTGATGAAAATGCGGTATACGAACATGTTTATGATTTAGACTTAAGCAGTTTTATACCAATGGTTTCCTTGCCTGGTAAACCACATGATACAGTTGATATTATTGAAGCCAAAAAAACGAAAATTGATTCTGGTTTTATTGGTAGTTGTACGAATGGTAGAATGGAGGATATGCGTGAAGTAGCAGAGGTGCTAAAAGGAAAACATGTGGCACCTGGTGTTGTATTAAAAATTGTTCCGGCTACTGATGATATTTGGAATCAGTGTTTAGATGAGGGCTTAATAAAGGTATTTAAAAATGCTGGTGCTTTGGTTTCAAATGCCGGTTGTGCCGGTTGTGCTGCTGGTCAGGTCGGACAGAATGGTCCGGGGGAGATTACAATTAGTACCGGAAACCGAAACTTTCCCGGTAAGCAAGGTCAGGGGTCAGTATATTTGGCTTCGCCGGCAACAGTAGCTGCCTCATCTTTAGCTGGTTATATTACTACTTTTGATGATATTCCTGAAGAGCCTGCTGTATTTGAAGCTTCATATGTAGATAATAAAACAAATATTGAGAAAATAGAGGAAACTAATGAAAATAAACCGGATGTGATTGAAGGACGTGTTTGGTATATTCCGGAAGATAATATTGATACAGATATGATTTTCCATAATCGATATCTTGCAATTACCGATATGAATGAAATGGGACAATACACATTTGATAATCTTGAAGGATATGAAGATTTTGCAAAAAAAGCTAAAGCTGGTGATATTATCGTAGTTCATAAAAATTTTGGTAGTGGA
>JAOZNO010000468.1 GCA_029933755.1 Bacteroidales bacterium
ACTGGATTGTGCTGCTTCTGAATTCTACAAGGATGGTGTTTATGATTACTCACTTTTTGAAGGCGAAAATGGTGCGAAAAGAACAAGTGAAGAGCAAGCTGATTATTTAGCTGAATTAATTTCAAAATACCCGATTGATTCGATTGAAGATGGTATGGACGAAGCTGACTGGGAAGGTTGGAAAATTCAAATGGATAAAATTGGTGATAAATGCCAGGTAGTTGGTGACGATTTATTTGTAACCAATGTTGATTATTTAGCACGTGGTATTAAAGAAGGTTCTGCAAATTCAATTTTAATTAAAGTGAACCAAATTGGGACTTTAACAGAGACTTTAAATGCAATTGAAATGGCACATCGAGCAGGTTACACTTCGGTAACTTCACACCGTTCAGGTGAGACAGAAGATTCAACTATTGCTGATATTGCTGTTGCTACTTGTTCAGGTCAGATTAAAACCGGTTCAATGAGCCGATCAGATCGTATGGCAAAATACAATCGTTTATTACGTATTGAACAAGAATTGGGTGATACCGCTATTTTCGGTTTTAAAAAGTAATTATTTAGAATTAATATAAATGTGAAGCCCGTCCGTTAGTCAACGAATGGGCTTTTTTTATAATATTGCTGTCCCCAATAAATTAACCCAAATTGCTTGTTTATGAAGAATGTAACAATAATCTTTTTGTCAGTTGTTTTGCTAAGCTTATTTTTAAAATGCAGTTCTGATACTGATAGCAAAACTAAGGAAAAGGAAAATTTTGAATTGGTAGTTTATGAAGAACCCGAAGAAGAAATTAAAGAATTTAAAGTAGCCAATGTCATTCCTTATTTTGACAATGGAAAATGGGGATATGCAAATAAAAAAGGCGAAATCGTTATACCATGTAAGTACAATTCTTGTAGTTTCTTTTCTGATGGAATGGCATTGGTTGAAAAAGACTTGAAGTTTGGGTTTATAGATACCACAGGGAAACTTGTCATTGATTATCAATACATGGAAGCCCATAATTTTAAACAAGGAATAGCCATTGTAAAGCACAATAAATACAAAGGTGTAATTGATAAAAACAATAATGTATTAATCCCTTTTGAATATGAAGATTTACAAATTAACGATGATAAGTTTATCTGTTTTAAACAAAACAACCAATGGGGTTTAATGACGACTGAAGGATATCAGTTAATTAACCCTATTTATGATGATCCCTTCTTTTTTGAAAATGGTTTTGCGATTGTTCAAAGAAACCGAAAATATGGAATTGTAAATATAGCAGGTGACGAAGTTATTCTTTGTAAATATGAAAAAGTTTCACCTACAAGGAATAGTAATTTTATTGTTATGATTGAGCCAACATACAACGAAAAACTTTATGGAGTTGTTGATTCTACTGGCAGAACAATATTTCCTATAACGAATAAAGAAATTCAGGAAGTAATAAATAATAATTTTATTATTAAAAGCGATGGAGGGACTGCAATTTTTAATCATAAAAAGGATACGATTATTGATTTTAAATTTTCTGGCATTAGAGCTGGTAATACGAATTTATTAGCAGCAACTTCAACAGGACAATGGGGTTTCATTAATCTAAAAGGCGATACTATAATTCCTTTTAAATTTTGGGATGCTCAAGGATTTTTCAATAATTATGCAATAGTTAAAAATGGTGGCTATGGTATGATAAATACAAAAGGAGAAATAACCGTTCCATTTGAATTTGATAAAATAGTATATGCAGATAAAAAGATTGTAAGAGTATATAAAAACGAAAAGTATGGTTTTTACTCTTTAGAAGGAAAAAAATTAACAGAATGCATTTATGATGATATTGATTACAGTCTAGATGGTAATGAGCGTTTTATGAGGGATCAGGGCAATTTGGATAACGAGCTGGTTTTTGGTGAGTTTATTAATGCTTATGCAGTAGTAGGTATAAATGGGAGAATGGGGGCTATAAATAAAAATGGTCAGGAAGTTATAAAACCATATTACCACAAATTATCTCCATTTGATAAGAATGGAATAGCCAAAGCAAGTTATATGTATAGAAGCAAGCTAATAAATAGTGCAGGAAAAACTATTACGAATATAGGATACGAAAGCATTTCCCGTGATGAAGAATCAGGCTATTATTTTTTATGTCTCCGCGCTGAAAATGAAAACAAGGGGCAAAATAGAAATTTCGGTTATTTTAATCTTGATGGAACATTCTATTCTAACGCAAAAAATGGAACAGTAGAAGTTGAATCAGACGAAGATATTATTTTGGCAATACGGAAAGAGTATCAAAATATAATTAACAATTTGAAAACGGCCAAAAAAGGTAATTCTTCGAAGATTGATGAAGATATAACAGCTACCTTAAGAGCAAATCGTATGATCGTTACTAATAAAGATAAGCAATTAAGCTACGAATATTATTATAATGAAAAACTCAATAATCCGGGACCATTTTTCATATTAAAAACAGACAAAAGCAGTGGTAAGCCTAAACATGATAGGTTTTATTATAAAGATAGTAAAATAATACGTTGGATAGATCAATCGGGGGAACACCGGGCTGTTGCGAATGGCCCATATGCCCCTGAGCACGAAGAACTATTTAAAGCAAGATTCTTTTTTGCAGCTCATGCAAATCAACTAATAATCCGAAACAGCACTCATAATCAAGAAATTGAAAAAATAAAAAAACTGGTTGAAGAAATTAATGAAGCTATTAGCCAGGGTAAATATAAAAAGGGTGATGTGTATGAAAGTTGGGAAGGTTCCGGAGGTGGTGGACATGAAGAATATCTGGAGGATGAAGGTCGCACCATTTACAGACATGAACATGACGGTAGCGATTATTCAGGTGGATCAAGCAAAAAGTATTTTAAACAAGGAAAGTTAATATATTCATCAGGTGAGTATTCCAGTTCAGTAAATCTAATGGGAGCAGGGAATTATGCTTCTGATGAAATAAGTGAATCATCGTCAGAAACCTTCTTTTTTTCTGATGGAAGCAAAAGAGAATATCTCAAAGAATGGGCTGATGGAGGCTATATTCTTTTTATAACGGAGCAGTAAATTTCAATATTCTAAAGTCGATTACTGTGTTTGTCGAACTGCACATTCCCAAATCTTCACATTAAATTGTTGCCACATTAAAAATAACTCATTACTTTTGTGCTCTCAAATTAAAAAACAGGAATCATGGCTTTAAGTTGCGGAATTGTAGGATTAACAAACACAGGAAAATCAACCATATTTAATTGCTTCTCAAATACAAAAGCAGAAGTGACCAATTATTCTTTCAGTACTTCAAAATCGAATATTGGCATGGTAAAAGTACCTGACCAACGATTAAAAGAACTGGAAAAACTGCAACCTACTGAAAAACTGGTTCAGGTTGTAGTTGATATTGTTGATTTACCGGGTTTGGCAAAAGGTGCCAGTCAGGGCGAAGGAGTTGGCAACAAATTTCTTGGCGACCTAAGAAGCACCGATGCAATAATACATGTTCTGCGCTGTTTTGATGATGAAAACCTACTTCATGTAGAAGGCTCTATTGATCCGGTAAGGGATATTGAACTTCTTGACTTTGAGCTACAAGTAGCTGATTTAGATTCAGTAGAAAAGAAAATAGCCCGCTTTCAAAAACTGATAAAAACGGGTGATAAAGATGCTAAAAAAGGTATTGAAGTACTAAAGAAATATCAGAATCACCTTGGCGATTTTCAAAACGCCAGAACGCTTGAAGTGAGTGAAGAAGAACAAAAAGTGGTTGGTGATTTATTCCTTTTAACTTCAAAACCTATTTTTTATGTTTGCAATGTTGATGATGCATCGGCAGCTAATGGTAATGATTACTCAAACAAAGTGATAGAGCATTTAAAAGATGTTGATACTGAGGTTTTAGTAATAGCAGCACAAATTGAATCTGAAATTGCTGAACTGGAAGAAGTAGAAGAACAAATGGAATTTTTAAAAGACGTAGGCCTAACAGAGCCTGGCGTAAATAAGTTGATACGTTCAGCATACAGCAGTCTTAAACTTGACACATTTTTCACCATAGGGCCTAAAGAAATAAGAGCATGGACAATTAAACGCGGTGCAACAGCCCCAGAAGCTGCCGGTGTAATCCA
>JAOZNO010000469.1 GCA_029933755.1 Bacteroidales bacterium
CAACCCTTTATACACATGAAAAATTTTAATTCTTGCTCCAGCTTGGTTTACCAAAATTAATTCTCTAGTGTCAGGAGATTTAAGTTGAAGAACATCTACAGCGAGTGTATTAATAACTTCTATTTGATCATTAAGGTCATTATCATTAAGTAAAAATAAACCTCCTTGTGTGGCATCTAAATATCGTACTAAATTACTGATAATTTTATGAGAGATAATCCCCAATTCATCACTTGTGCCTTTAATAACATCCGTAATTAATGTTTGTCCTTCAGCAATCCAGTTTCTTCTCTTATTTTCAACCTGACGAATTTCTTCTTCTTCTCGTGCAATTTTTAAACTGTGACGCATTTCTATTAATGAATTGCCTAGTTCATCACCTGAACTTAGTGGAGTAAACTCAGCATCTAAGTTATCTTTCTCAATTTCATTTGCAAACTTTGTATATGAGCTAACACCACTGATTAGAATATCCAGTGAACTTGCCATTTCGCCTATTTCATCCATGCGGTCAATTTCTAATTCTTTAACCGAATGTCCCTTTGACATTTTAATGAGTTGTCCGTTCACATTCCCAATCGCATCTGTAATATTAGCTCCCAGATAGTAAAGAATAACTGACGCCACTGCCACAAGAACAATTCCTATAAAAATAGTTAGCCAAATTAACTGGTTTATCTGTCTACCCAGATCTCCTGTTTTTCTTTGTACCGATTTTTCAATATTATCAATATAAACACCTGTTCCAATTACCCAACCAAGAGGTTCAAATAGCTTTATGAAACTCATCTTGGGCAGTTTTTCATTTTGTCCCGGTTTAAAATAAGAATACTCAAGGAACCCTTCGCCAGATTCGTTACATATATCAGCAAATGCTTCATATACATTAATGTCGGTTCCTTCAATATAGAAAACGGTTGACTGACCTTCAAGCTCTGACCTGGTTGCATGCATGGTTACTTTATAAGGCGGTTCCAGCTCATTTATCCAAAGGTAACCATCTGTTCCATACCTTAATACCCTTAAGTTTTCTAATGTAATATTCAGGATGTTAATTGCAAGCATTTTAATATTTTCATTACCTCCCTCAGAAAGTAAAATTCCATATGTATCTTCAATAGCCTTTGCGCTCCTTTTTTCAAAACTCAGGGCGATCATATCATAAGCAATGTTTACAATATCCTGTAACTGCTCTTTAACTTTCTCCGTTTCTTCATAACGGTAGTTATCAATATTTTCAAGTGTTCGTGATCTAAAACTGAAAATAGAAAATGCCGCGATAGTTGCTACTGATAGCAATACCGTAATACTTGTATACAAAGGAAGTTTGGCTTTTATTTTCATTTTATATCAATGATTTTATAATCACAGAAACTATATTAATACATATTTAATGCCGTATTTTACAATTTTAAGATAATTTTATGTAAAAAGCAAGCAAATTTTGTAAATTATACTTTCCTTTTGTAATCATATCATTTTAATTTTGCAGACTTTCTAAATTATCAAGCAATAAACATAAAATTTAATACATTTGCTTTATAAAACTAAAAAAATGTTTAAAGAAGATAATCTTAATAATATAGGTAGTTCTATTAATAAAATACTTTATGCAGGAATAGATTTAGGATCAACCACTGCTAAAATAGCCATTGTTGACCAAAATCAAAACTTAGTTTTTTCAAGGTATACAAGGCATAATACAAGAGTTAAAGAAACGGTAACTGAATTGTTGAATGATGCAAAAAAACATTTCGGTGATATAACCGTTTCGCTTAAAATCACAGGATCTGCAGGAATGGGTATGTCCGAAAGTACAGGGATACCTTTTGTTCAGGAAGTAATTGCCTCAGCCACAGTAGTAAGTAAGAAATATCCCGAAGTTAAAACACTTATTGATATTGGAGGGGAAGATTCAAAAATGATTTTCTTTCATGAGAATAAGACGCCTGATATTCGGATGAATGGTAGTTGTGCAGGTGGAACAGGTGCATTTATTGACCAAATGGCATCCTTACTAAATGTTTCGCTTGAAGAATTTAATGAATTAGCCGGGAACTATAAAAGGATACATCCTGTTGCATCCCGTTGTGGTGTCTTTGCAAAAACAGATGTTCAGAATCTTTTAAGTCGTAAAGTAAGCAGAGAAGACATTGCGGCTTCTGTTTTTCATGCGGTGGCCATTCAAACGATAAATACACTCGCCAGAGGTTATGATATTGAGCATAAAATTATTTTTGCAGGTGGACCCTTTACTTTTTTATCAGAATTATTAAAAACTTTTATTAAAGATCTTAAACTAAGTAACGAAAATGTTCAGATAGCTGAAAACCCTGCACTTTTGCCATCTATTGGTGCTGCTATTTCACAGAAAGATGGTATTAATGAGCAGTTTAGCAAATTAATTAACCGAATTAAAAATCCGATAAATAAAATTGTTGCAAAAAACAGACTTGACCCACTTTTTAAAGATGAACAGGATTTAGCAGAATGGAATAAAAAGAGGATTAGTTTTAAGGTTCCCAGGATAAAAATAGATGAAATGAGCTCAAATAAATGTTATTTGGGAATAGATTCGGGTTCAACTACAACAAAAATTTGTGCTATTGATGAAAATAAAAAACTAATTTTTTCTTATTATGCCAATACAAAGGGTAACCCTATTGAATCAGCAAAAAAAGGACTAAATGAATTACGTTTAAAGCTTGAGCATGAAAAACAACAATTGGAAATTGTACAAACCGCAGTTGTTGGTTATGGTGAAGATCTTATAAAATCAGCATTAAATCTTGATTATGGAATTGTTGAGACGATTGCTCATTTTAATGCAGCAAAGTATTTTGATGAAAAAGTAAGTTTTGTTCTTGATATTGGTGGTCAGGATATGAAAGCAATTTTTGTTGAAAATGGCCTGATTAACCGCATTGAGTTAAATGAGTCATGTTCAGCTGGATGTGGCTCATTTATTGAAACATTTGGCAACTCTCTTGGATATACTGTGCAGGATTTTGCAAAAATTGCTTGTAATGCGTCAGCACCTGCAGATTTGGGAACTCGCTGTACGGTTTTTATGAACTCTAAAGTTAAGCAAAGCTTCAGAGAAAATGCGACTACAGATGATATTGCAGCAGGTTTATCTATTTCTGTTATAAAAAATGCCTTGTTTAAAGTATTAAAGCTGAAAAATATTTCGGAAACAGGTGATCATATTGTGGTACAGGGTGGGGCATTTCGTAATCCTGCTATCCATAGGGCATTAGAGCAAATGACTGATAAAAAGGTTATCTGTTCTGATATTCCTGAGCAAATGGGTGCATATGGAGCAGCTATTTTTGCCTTGGAAAAGAGTCTTATTGAAAATAAACAAACTTTATTCAAAGGTTTGGATAAGCTTGAATCTTTAACTGAGTATACCACCAAAGAAATACAATGCAAGGGCTGTGAAAACTATTGTAATATAAGCAAATTTACTTTTTCGAATAAGAATAAATTCTTTTCCGGTAATAAATGCGAAAAATATTTCTTTAACAAAGGAAATAGTGTCACAAAAGGTGAGAATTTATTTGATTTTAAGTATAAACTCCTATTTGAGAGAGAATTTAGTTTGAAGACCGAAGACCGAAGACCGAAGACTGAAGTTAGCCAGTTACCAATCATTGGAATCCCTCGTGTATTAAACATTTACGAAAATTATCCTTTTTGGCATACACTGTTTTCAAGCTGTGGAATAAAACTTGAGTTATCTGACCCTTCAACCATTGCATTGTATGAAAAAGGACTGGGTTCGGTTATGTCTGATAGTATTTGTTTCCCGGCAAAGAACGTACATGGGCATATTAATAACCTGATTGAGAAAAAAGTAGAGCGTATTTTCTTTCCAATGACTATTTATGAGAAAAATGAATTTGCTGAATCGGATAATACATTTAACTGTCCTATAGTTAGCAGTTATGCTGATGTGGTGAAAAGCAGTATGGATCCTGAGGGGAAACATAATATCCCGCTTGATGCACCCACATTTAATTTTAATGATGAAAAATTACTTCAAAAAGCATGTGTAAGTTATTTAAAGCAATTCCGGATTAAACCGGGTATGATTAAAAAGGCAGTAAAAAATGCTTTACA
>JAOZNO010000470.1 GCA_029933755.1 Bacteroidales bacterium
TCAGAAGACATATTAGCTCTGGTACGGATTGCGTCCATATTTGCTTGTGCATCAACACCTAATTCAGCAGCCATTAAAAGAACATCTGCATAGCGAATTAAAATATGATCTTGCATATGCCATAGTTGCATATCTTTAGTACCCCCAAATATAAAGTAAAACATTCCTGCAATACCCTCGCCGGTACCCGCATCATACTGAATATTTGTATACTTTTTATTCCAATATCCTGTTTCATGATCTCCTTTACCACCTGAATAACCCGCAGTTCCTTCATCAGCATCGGATAAATCAATAATAGAACCTTTTTTTCGTATATCAGCATCATCAAAGGCATTCCATAATTGAGGGTTTACAGTATTCCAACCCCAACCTTGGCCAAATGGCACCATTGAATTATCTCTAATTCCCTGATATAGACATAATCTGTTTACCCAAGCCTCGTGTCCGGCATTATGGTCATAATTTCCATAAGCAGAATATTTAATAGAAAAAACGGTTTCAAGATTTGCACCATCTTCACCTGCCCAAACTAAGCCTTCATTAATTCCGTAAGCATAACCATAATTTGTAGCATTAGCATAAGGCCAATTGCTTCTAGGATCCGCATTTAGTGCATGACCACTGCTAGCGATCATATCACTAATCCAGCCTGATACATCGGCTTTTGAAACACTACCACCATCTGCTAAAGGAAGAGCATCTTTTGATTGACCTAAAACATTTGAACTATACCCCGTGTAAAATAAATAAACTCGAGCCATAAGTGCTTCAGCTACCCATATGTTTGTGTGTCCTAATCGGTCAGAACTTATTGCTGTAGCAGAAGTTCTAGGCATTATTTCAATAGCCATTTTAAGATCAGAAGCAATTTGAGCATAGGTTTCATCAATTGTTCCTCTAGGCTGATTAGGCTCCATTGAAGGATCAGTAATTATGGGTACTCCACCAAAAAATTGTGTTAAACGAAAATAGAAAAACGCTCTCATAATGTGAGCTTCACCCAGCGCTTGATTTCTTTCATCTTCATTATCGTACTCTGCCTGATCAAAACGATCAATAATAATGTTTGCACGGAAAATTCCTTTATAATTTGTATTCCATGAACTAATATATGTGTCTTCAGTTGGATCTTCCCAAAACTCAATCCTTTTAGCAGATTTATCATCTGAACCTCCACCACATAACATTCCGTCAGAAAGAATATTTCCAACTAAGCCTTGATCTCCAAATACACCTTCTGTCATATACAAGCATGTATAAACTCCAGCCAAAGCCTCATCTATATCCTGTGGGGTCGTATAAAAATTATCTAAATCTTTTTCAGTAAGATTTTGAGTGTCAAGAAAATCTTCTCCGCAGCTACTGATAAAAACAGTAAGTGCAATAAATGCGAGATATATTATTTTTTTCATCATATTGTCTTTTTTTTAAATATTAGAAGGTTACATTAAACCCTATTAAATAAGTTCTTGCTGAAGGGTACAAACCTAAATCAATGCCTGATGACCAATCTGCCGGGCCATAACCAACTTCAGGGTCCATACCATTATAGCTGGTAAAAGTATACAGGTTTTTAAATGACATATAAATTTTTGCACCTGAAATAAACTTAACATTACTCAATAATTCTCTTAAATTATATCCTATGGTCACATTACTAATTCTCAAGAAATCTGCATCATGCATATAGATGTCAGAAATGTAATTCGAGTTTCTATGAGAAGAAGAAGTTAGTCTAGGAATACGGTCAGATGTACCTTCTCCGTGCCAGCGTTCAAAAATTTCAGTTGTGTAATTTTGATCGAACCTATCGGCAAAAGATCTGTAAGATTTCATTACCTGCATACCAGCTTGACCGGTAAGAGTAGCATGAGCATAAACACCTTTATATTCAGCATTTACCTGGAATCCAAAAATAGATTTAGGTAGCGGACTACCAAGTTCAACTTTATCATCATCATCAATAATACCATCTGCATTTTGGTCAACAAAACGTAAATCACCAGGTCTTTGATCACTAAAATAAGGTGAACCAGCAGTACCATTCTCTTCTGTTACAGAATTGCTTGGTATAATATATGCTTCAACTTCATCTTGATTTTGCATAATACCATCTGTTTCATAACCCCAAAAATAACCAATAGGATGACCAACTTCAGCTCTAAACATTTCAGAAGTAGATTGACTTAATACATTAGAAGGACCATGAAATATCTTATCTTCATTATTTATTTCAGTAACTTCGTTCTCGTTAAATGCCACGTTGGCAGAAATTCCATATTTGAATTCGCCAATTTGATCTCTCCACCTTAAGGATATTTCCACTCCACTGTTTTGTACTGCTCCACCATTGATATATGCGCCAGGTGCACCGGAAGTGCTTAAAGTAGGAGGATTAATCAACCAATCTTTTGTATTTTTTTGATACCAATCAAATGTAGCCTGTAATTTGGATGATAGAAAATTAGCATCAAAACCAATACTAATCTGCTCAGAAGTTTCCCAGGTAGTATTAACATTAGGTACCCTTGCAGGATAAGCAGATGTAGATCTAAGTGCCTTGTCAGGACCAAAGAAATAAGCTGATTGATAATAACTCATAGTAGAACTATAACCAAAATTTGGAATATCCTGATTACCATTCTGACCCCAACTACCTCGAACTTTTAGGAAGTCGATAAAAGAAAGATTGCTCATAAAATCTTCATTACTTACAATCCAACCAGCTGATACTGATGGGAAAGTACCCCACCTTTGATCTTCAGCAAAATTAGAAGAACCATCAGCACGAACTACTGCTGTAAATAGATATTTTTCTTTAAAGCTATATGATGCCCTGGTAAAATAGGATAATATTCCGCCACCTCCTGCAGCCCAATCCATACCACCAATACCTACTTTTGTAATGTCAGTTATTGAGGTATTATTCAGATATGCATATTGAGGATCGTAGAACTTAGAATTACTATTACCTCCGTATATTGATAGATTTTTTTGATATTTTATCATCTCAGAACCAACAAGAGCAGTAATACTATGATCTCCAAAAGAGTAATCATAACTAATTGTATTAGTCCATGTCCAGTTATTACCACTATACATGCTTTGGGATACGCCATCTTCTACAACATTATTTAAAGTACCTAAATTATGAGGAGGACTCCATGACCTACTATCACCAAACCACATGTTAATACCATAAGATGATCTAATTTTCAAATTCTCTATTGGCTGAATTTCAAGATATACATTACCAACAAGTGTATTATTTTTGTTCCACTGATTTAATCTTTCATATTCCATCATTGCAACCGGATTGGGTTGATCCTGTGCCCAAAGGTCATAAGTTTTGGTGTATTCTCCATCTGTATAAACCGGCATAAAAGGATTCTGTACTATAGCATCGTGCAAATCATTCCAATAAATATTACCATCAGCAACACCTTTTCTTTCACTATTCGTATAAGTAAGGTTTTCACCAAGCACAACAGCTTTAAAACCATTTTTTTCAGCCAAAGTAAACTCAGTATTCATACGAAGTGTTAATCTTTTAAGGCCAGCATCAATAAGACCTCCGCCTATTATACCTGTTTCATCATAATAAGAAGCACCCAAAGAATATATAGTACGATCACTACCACCGGTAACATTAAGTGTATGATTAGAAATATAGGCATCTTTGGTTGTGATTTCATCAAACCAGTTAGTTCCTTCCCATCCATTTTCAATTTGATCCCAGGATGGTATCATCGAAGCAAAATCAAAAGGAGCAAGACCATCATTAATTCTACCTTCATTCATTATAAAAGCATATTCCTGCGCATTCAGTAGTGGTGGTTTCTTGTAAACATTTTGCCAACCCTGATAAGCATCATAGCTGATAACAGGTTTAGAACCCTTTTCCCCTTTTTTTGTAGTTACTAAAATTACACCATTAGCTGCACGTGAACCATAAATAGCACATGATGCAGCATCTTTCAATACATCAATAGATGCAATATCTGAAGGACTTAGATAATCAATATTACCAACAGAAATACCATCAACAACGTACAGAGGATTAGAATTACCAGTAGTACCAATACCACGGATATAAACTTTAGTTCCA
>JAOZNO010000471.1:0-2051 GCA_029933755.1 Bacteroidales bacterium
CAAGAATAACAAAATTGTTGGCGTTTTATTGCAGAGACTAAATAGATTTTAGAAGCTCAGCAATCACCAATGCCATTTTTGATTCTGCCTTAGATGCAACTTCTTGTACCTCTTCATGCGAAACTTCAACTATCTCACCAGGTACACCGCTGTCAGTAATTACCGATAGTGCAAAGCAAGTCATATTCATATGTCTTGCTACAATAACTTCCGGAACGGTTGACATTCCAACAGCATCAGCACCCGTAGAACGGATGTAGAAATATTCGGCAGGTGTTTCAAATGTAGGTCCCGTAACACCTGCATAAATACCCTTTCTTAGCTTAATATTTAATTTATTGCCAATTTCAAGTGCTTTAGCAATTAGTTTCTTATCATAAGCCTCACTCATGTCTGGGAACCTTGGTCCTAATTCTGAAATGTTCTTGCCAATTAAAGGACTTGTACCAAATAAGTTGATATGATCATTGATAACCATAATATCGCCAACACTAAAATCAGGATTTATACCACCACTTGCATTAGAAACTATTAAGAGTTCTATACCCAATAGTTTTAATACCCGAACAGGGAACGTTGTTTCCTGCATTGTATAGCCCTCATAATAATGAAATCGCCCTTGCATAGCAATTACTTTTTTACCGGCAAATTCACCAAATATCAATGCTCCTCTGTGTCCTTCAACTGTAGATACAGGGAAATTAGGAATATCTTTATATTCAATCTCAAACTCTATATTTATTTCTTTTGTTAATCCGCCAAGTCCTGTTCCAAGGATTATTCCAACTTCAGGATTAAATTCTAGTTTTGACTGAATAAATTCGACGGTTTCTTTAATTTTTTCTAACATATTTTATTGTTTGGGTTTTAAATTCTTCATCTTTATCAATAAAAAAGACTTCAATAGGTAAAAAAAAACAGATTATATTTCAAATCCGAATTTGAAATATCCAATTCTCTGATTTTTACTGCATCTTTTTCGGTTGTAATAATAATCTTTTTGCTATTTTTTATATTATTAAACGTATGAATTATTTTTTTTATTTTCTTTTGTGTAAATCTTGTGTGGTCAGGATAATTTAAATGATGTATATCGTTTGAAAAACCCTGCATATAATTTAAAAGTTGATTGGTGTGGGCAATACCCGTAACCAATACAATAGAGAAAATATTTGTTGATAAGCCCCAGTCCAATGGCGCAGAAACCTTGTCGGACAGTACCGGAATCAGCTTCCCATATTTTAGTCCTGTAAAATAGAGCTCTTGATAAGGTCTGGGGTTTAGATTCTTTTCAATTAATCTTCTGTCAATTGGTTTTATATTAACAGGTGTTTTACTTACAATAATAATATCAGCTCTATTTTTTGCTTTTGTACTTTCACGTAATCTTCCATACGGAAGAAGATAATCTTTATTAATATTTCTATTATAATCAACTAATAGTATTGATAATCCTGGCTTAATATAACGATGTTGAAATGCATCATCAAGGATAATTGTTTTAATTCCTGTTTCTATAAGCTTATTAACACCATTAACTCTATTTGCATCTACAGCAACGGTAATGTTTGGAAATTTTCTTTTAATTTGTTTTGGTTCATCACCAATATCTTCTGAACTTGATTTATTATTTGCAATTACAAAGCCTTTTGTCTTTCTTTTATAGCCACGGCTTAAAACTGCCAAATTAGCTTCTTCTTGTAATAACTTTATCAGATACTCAACATGCGGAGTCTTTCCTGTTCCTCCAACAGTAATGTTTCCAACTGAAATTATTGGTATATTAAATAGAGTAGACTTTAATATACCGTAATTAAAAAGTGTATTCCGAATACTCGTAACTAATCCATATAGAAAAGAAAAAGGAAGGAGAAGTATTCGCAACATAATAATAGCTTAAATGATTTTCTTAAGGTGGCTTCTGAAAACTCAAAGTTTAAGGCTTTCGGTTTTCTCAAAGCTCGAGTTTGCTGTTGTAAATGTGATATGCTGAGCTTGCCGAAGTAAGTGTTTTGAGAAAATCGTATAACGAAAAAAAATGATTTTTAAAG
>JAOZNO010000471.1:2061-4111 GCA_029933755.1 Bacteroidales bacterium
AATTAAAATGAAAGACAATTTTATTTAATTACTAATTGCCAATATACTAATTACTTAAATGACATAAGCTGTACTGACAATACAAAGATCACATTTATTCTAAACTACAGCCTTATTATTTTATTTCAATTTCAAAAGGTATCCGTGCCTGAACTCCTTTCATATTTGTTAAGGATTCATAATACTTATAAAAACGGTTAAATTCATTGATGTCATTATTAAAAAGGTTCAGCTTTACTTTACCACTCAGTTCTTCCATAATTTTCTCAAAAGGGTCTTTTTGTTTGGGTAGTGAAACAACACGATAAAAATCTAATTCTGCTTTTTCTGCTGCAATCACAATGGCGTCTTCCAATCCACCTAATTTGTCAACAAGTCCAATATCCAGCGCATTTGCACCACTCCATACTCTTCCCTGGCCAATGCTGTCTACTTGTTCTGTAGTCATTCCACGGCCATCAGCAACATGTGTAATAAAAGTAGTATAGATTTCTTCAACACTATTTTGGATAAAAGCTCTTTCTTCTTTTTCCATTGTTTTTGAAGCTGACATAATATCTGAAAAACGATTGGTATTCACATGGTCAAAAGTAATTCCGATTTTTTCATTCATCAACTCCTCAATATTGAACAAGAGCCCAAATACCCCAATTGAGCCTGTTAAAGTGTTCGGACTTGCCAATATTGTATCTGCAGCACAAGCAATATAATAACCTCCTGATGCTGCCAAGTCACCCATTGATACAATCACCGGCTTTTCTTTTTTTGCAAGAACCACTTCGCGCCAAATAATTTCTGAAGCTAAAGCACTTCCTCCTGGTGAGTTAACCCTCAAAACAATAGCCTTTATCTTTTTATCTTTACGTGCTTTTCTTATTGTTTTTGATAAGCTTTCTGCTCCAATATTATCATCCTTTCCTTTGCCCATTACAATTTCACCGGATGCGTATATTACGGCAATTTTATCTTTTGCCAGGCCTTTTTCACCTTCTTTTCTTATTTTAGGAACTTTGTCGTATTTTCCTAAAGATACAAGTTTCAAATCTTTGTCTTCTTTTGCTTCAGACTTTTCTTTTAGCAATTCAATTATCTCATCATAATATAGTAAACTGTCAATAAAGCCTAATTGTACCGCCGATTCTGCATTTTTTAGTAATAAATTATCAGCAATATTATTCAATTCTTCAATATTTATGTTTCTTGACTCTGCAATACCTTTTTGTATAGACAACCAAATAGAACCAACATATGTTGTAGTTTGTTCACGGTTTGCTTCACTCATTTTATCATACATGAAAGGCTCTACAGCACTTTTAAATTTACCATGGCGAATTATTACAGGTTTTACTCCAAATTTTTCTAAAGCATTCTTGAAAAACATGAGTTGTGCACTTAAACCAATAAAGTCAACTGTGCCTTCGGGTGTTAAATAAACCTTATCTGCTACACTAGCCAGATAATACGTTCCCTGCGAATAATAATTTGAATAACTAACAATAAACTTACCTGATTCTTTAAAGTTTATTAAGGCATTTCTTATTTCCTGAATCGTAGCAATTCCAGCATTAATTCCAGTTAAATTAAGATAAATTCCATCAATATTATCATCTGCTTTAGCTTTTTCAATATTTTCAAGAATGGTATTTAGTCCAAGTGCTTTGTCAGGATTCATGGTCATAAAGTTAAATCCCTCAAATGGATTATCTGAATCCCTGTCAATAATTTTTTTATTTAAATCTAATTTTAGAATTGAATGTTTACTTATTTCGGCAACTTCATCACTCTGCGAAGAGTTTACGATACCAATGATTACGATAAACACTAGAAAAAATAATACAATTGATGCTAAAACAGTCCCAAGAAGAGATGCAAATGTTACTTTCCAAAAGCTTTTCATATACTAATTAAATTTGATTAAATTATTTTATAGAACCATTTAATTTGGTTCATTATTTCATTTGATTTTTTGAATTGCGCTAAATTACTAAAATTTAACCTGATTAATTCATAAATTTATTAAATACTTTGTTAATTATCTGTCAATATGCAT
>JAOZNO010000472.1 GCA_029933755.1 Bacteroidales bacterium
ATGGAGGGTCAACTTCTAATGTAAATAAAATACCGAATGCTTTTGATAAGTATTTTAGATTCTATGGAGAATATAAAAGTAATACCTCTGAGAGTTTCTATAGTGATATTGATACTGCAATTTTAAAAGGATCTGTAGTTCCTTTAGCAGTTTATGATGATAATGGACACGGACATTCAATTGTATGTGATGGCTGGCGTATAACTTCAAATGGTCAAAAATACTATCATCTAAATATGGGATGGTGGGGAAGTAGTAATGGCTGGTATCAAATTCAAAGAGATTTTAATGCAGGAGGATATACAAAAATTGATGGTGGCGTTTTTAATATTGTCCCTACACCGGAAATTTTGGTAGATAATGAGAACGAAAGGCTCGTAATAAATTGGGATATACCTGAAAAAGTTGCTGTTGATAGTTTCTTATTACAAATGAGAATGGATAATCAGGATTGGGTTAATTTAGAAACTCTTGTGGATACAAAAAGATTTGAGCTTGAAAATGACAATTCAAGCAAATATGATTTCAGAATTCGTGCATATTATTCTGAATTTCCTGATGTGGTGGCCTGGTCTAATGATGCCAGTTATGATAATACAACTACGAGTATTAGTGATGTTTCGTTCTTAGATTTGAGATTATATCCAAATCCTGCAAGTAATTATTTATATATTGATAGTGAAAAAAAATGGAATGATGCCCAAATTATTATTGCAGATATCTCTGGTCGTATTTTTTACAATAAAAAGCATTATGAAAGGCAGATTAAAATAAACTTGCAAAAGTTACCTGCAGGCCTATATCTGATAAAGATAATATCTGATGAAGATGTAGCAACCAAACGTTTCGTAAAAAAATAGAAATAAACTATAAAAATTTGTATAAACAGTAGGGGTAAAACAACTATTTTTACATCTTAATACTAAAGACAAACCAACAACCAATGAATCAAATATTTTACAATATTGTAGCAAAACATCTTGCGAAGGAAAGTTTGCCGGATGAAGAGCAGATGCTGAAAACATTAATTAACGAAAACGAAGATGCAAAAAAAGAGTATTCAGATATTCTATATGTTTGGGAAGAATATAATAAATCAAACAAAAGCTTTTCTGTTGAAAGTGGTCTGAATATCTTAGATAGAAAAATTAATCGTAAAGTACGACGTATGCAGTTTGTGATGAGGGTAGCTGCTGTTTTTGTCGGTATTATCATGGTTTCTTCTATACTTTATTTAGACTATTCGAATGTTACTACTGTTATTGCCGGTAAGGAAGTTCAAAAGATTTTATTGCCTGATGCTTCAAAGATATATTTAAACCAGAATGCTTCTTTGTCATATCGTAAGTCTATATTTTTTAGTTTTGACCGTAAGGTGAAATTAAATGGAGAAGCTTTTTTTGAAGTAACAAAAGAACAAGGGCAAAAATTTATTGTACAAACAGATAATTTTAACATACAGGTATTAGGAACCAAATTTAATGTTCGTACAAAAAGCCAAAATTCAGAAATATCTTTGGTAGAAGGCAGTGTTCAATTGTTTGATTTTAAAGAAAAGGATAATGCTGTTTTAAAAATGCAGCCAGGTGATTTTGTTAGCTATAAGTCGAGTGATAAAAAAATAAATAAGCAGATTATAAATCCTCGTGTATTTACCACATGGAAAGAAGAAAAGCTTATTCTTGATAATTTTAGCTTAAAAGAAATTGCATATACAATTAATCGGCGTTTTGGAAAAACCTTAATTATTAATAATAAAGAATTACTAAAAGTGCATCTGAATGGTTCTGCTCCTTCAGATGATCTGGATGTTCTGCTAAAAGCACTTTCAGAAATCTTAGATGCTTCTGTTGCATTAAAGAATGACACTATTATAATCAAGTAAAAAACAAAAAAATGATGCGTAAATTTATTTTTTGGATAGGGCTTATGGTCCTAGTAGGGAACTCGTATGCTTTAGAAACCGTAAATCATACAAATATTAGTCAGATTGTCAAAAGAAATCCTGCTGCAGCTATAGTGATAGATAAAATTGAAAAAAAGTTCAATGTTTTTATTACATATGAAAGTAGTTTGCTAAAAGATTTTCCAAGTCCGAATACAAAAGTGGTTTTAAAAGAGCCAACTGCTGAAAAAGCACTAAATAAAATGTTTGAAAAAAGTGATTTAACGCACAAGAAAATGCGTGACGATTACTATATTATTATTCAAAGGAAATCAAAACCATTACAGGAAAAAAGGATAAAATCCGATACAACTGTGGTGATTGAAGGTGTGGTTTATGATGAATTAAGGCTGCCTTTACCTGGTGCTAATATTCTGATTAAAGAATCATCTAAAGGAACCATTACTGATTTAGATGGTAAGTTTAGAATAGAGCTTAATACGAAAACTGAAAAAACTTTAATAATAAAATTTATTGGTTATAGGGATTATGTAATTCCAATAGGCTCTGAGCGTAAGTTTGAAATCGTTTTAAAACGTGAAGATATAGGTTTGGATGAAATTATTGTTTCTGGTGTGGCAGGCAAAACCAGTATCAAAAAACTTACGGTTACCGTAGCAAAAATTAATGCAGAAGAATTAAATCAGGCTCCTGCCTCATCCACAGCAACTTCCTTGCAGGGTAAAATTGCAGGTGTGCAAATAACGCAGGCTTATGGAACGCCTGGTAGTGGAGCAAGTATTCGTTTACGTGGTTCAACATCAATCACAGGCAGTCAGGCACCTCTTATTTTAGTAGATGGTAATATTTTGGAAAGCTCATTAGCAGATATTAATGTTGATGATATTGCTTCAATTGAGGTTGTTAAGGGTGCAGCAGCAGCTTCCTTGTATGGTTCAAAAGCAGGTAGTGGGGTTATTCTTGTAACCACTAAGCGTGGGGCAGATCTTTCTGAAGGAAAAACTCAGATAAAAGTACGTAACGAATTTGGTGTTTCATCATTAGGAAAGACTATTGAGTTAGCTGAGCATCATCCTTATACACTTGCTGATGATTTTGAGGACTTTAATACATTTACAAAATACCAAGGGGTACGTTATGATGATGATGGTAACATATTAAGAGGAAGTCGTCGTTTAGAAGATGATCACATTTCTGACCAACCTTATGCATATATTAACGACAATCAGTCTGAGTTTTTTAATCCGGGTAATTATTATACTAATTATGTAAGCATTGCCAACCGATCTAAGAATACAAATATTTTCCTTTCTTTTGAGAATAATAAACAAAGTGGGATTTTATTTTCTACGGATGGTTATAATAGACGAAACTTTAGGGTTAATGTTGATCATAGAATTGGTGATAAACTAAAGATATCGACTTCTAACCTTTTTATTAATACGAATTCTGATAATCCTGGTTCCAGTAATGCATTTTTTGATTTACTATTTATTTCTCCTGATGTAAATTTAGAAGCTGTAAACGATGATGGAAGTCCATATAAGGTTAAACCAGATCCGTGGAGTTTACAAGAGAATCCTCTTTATCCTCTTTATTATCGCGAGCGCGAATCACTACGTTCTTCTTTATTGAGCAATGTAATTATTTCATATAATCCAACGGATTGGTTAAATCTTGATGGGAAATACACAATAGAAAAACTCAATAAACATTGGAGCACTTATACACCCAGAGGGTATTTGTATGGTGGAGGCTCAAGTGTGGACGGGAGTATTTATAAGCAAAACTATGAATCAAGCTTTCAAACACTTCAGGCAACTGCTAATATTAATAAAATATTTGGAGATTTTACCGTTAAAGGGAAGCTCAGTTATTTATACGAAGATAAATCGTATCATGATTCCTGGGTTACCGGACGAGAATTTCTTACTGCCGGGGTGCCACAATTAAATAATACGAATCCTGAAAAGGCCTCAATGGCATCTTATGAAGGAATAATTAGGTCTGAAAATGTTTTTGGAATTGTTGATTTAGACTATAAAGACCGTTATTTGTTTTCTGCTTTATATCGTATGGATGGTTCTTCATTGTTTGGAGCTAACGAACGTTGGAATCCATATTATCGTGTATCTGCAGCTTATCGTATAACAAAAGATATAACAATCCCCGGGGTTGATGAATTGAAAATTCGGGCA
>JAOZNO010000473.1 GCA_029933755.1 Bacteroidales bacterium
AAGTACGCTGAAGAGGGTGATATATGGCGAAAGAATAAAAATGTAAATATTTTAAATATAAACGATTCAACAAAAATTTGGCAAATTAGTGAAGAGGTAAGACTCTCTATAATAAGTCATAAGTTAAAAGTCTGGTCACAAGGCGGTGATGAATTTAGCTTTCCATGGAAAGAGCTTAGTAGACCTAAGCAGAATATTGATGATTCGATACGGATTTGGCATATTGATGATAAAACAATAATTTGGGAAACCCAGCAAAAAATAGAGGTTTGGAATTTAAATCGGAATGTGGAGCTTTTTCGTTTAAATGATACTATATTAGCATGGACATATAGTGCTAATTATATACCTGTGAAATTACGTAAGCCTAAATACTGGACTTGGGGTGGCGCAGGTAAAATTAATGTGTCACAGGCTTATTTGGACAACTGGATTAAAGGTGGTGAAAGCAGTATTTCCATGCTTTTTATAATTAATTTAATGGCAAATTATAACAGGCGAAAAATAAAATGGGATAATGACTTTGAGTATCGTTTTGGTGTGTTAAAATCGGGTGAAACACCTACACGAAAGAATAATGATAAGGTGAAAATTCAATCTAGTTTTAATTATTATGCTGTAGATAAGTGGTATTACAGCTTTTCGTCAAGTGTTGAAACACAGGTATTTAAGGGCTATAAATATCCTGCTGACACAACTTCGGTTTTGGTCTCTAATTTTTCTGGGCCATTATATTCAACCATCGCCCTGGGGATGAATTATTACCCTTTACCTCAGCTATCTGTTTTTTTTTCTCCACTAAGTCAGAAACTAACCTATGTTAGCGATACTGCAATTATTGATCAAACAGTTTATGGCATTGATGCAGACAAGAATCTTAAAGATGAATCTGGTGCAATAATAAAAACTGTTTTAAACTGGAATGTAAATAAGAATATTCATATGTTAAATAAACTTGATTTTTTTACAAGTTATAATAATCACCCCGAAAATATTGATATGGATTGGGAGCTAACTTTAACTTTTAAACTCACAAGTTTGATTAATACTACTTTGAGTACTCACTTAATTTATGATCATGATGTTGCAATTCCTAGATATAACGATGTGGGTGAGAAAATTGGTGAGGGGCCAGCAATTCAATTTAAAGAAGTGTTAAGTATAGGTTTTTTTTACAAGATGTGATATACCTTTTTGATTTAGATAATCACAGCCTGTAAAAATACTTGCTCTTTTTATTTTTTATGTAAATCTAAAAAAGTAGGTAAATGATCACTATATCCGCCATGATACCTAAAACCAATATAGGTTCTTTTTGTAGTAAATCCACTGTAATTATTATCTGGCTCTAACAAAAAACTTGTATTATAAGCATGCACATCATTAACTGATGTGTAAATCTTATTTTTGGCTAATAATAATGAGCCTGAAATAATAAATTGATCAAGTGTAGCCCACTTACCTTCATGCTTGTGGGTTCCCACCCCTTTTACGTTTTGTAAATATGCCCCCATATTATAAAGTTTTTCTGGAAGTATATTGTTGAATTCTTTTTTTGCATCAAGAGAAATACTTAAACTTTTATTTTCAGGATAATCATTAAAATCGCCCATAATCACAATGTTGGCTTGCTCGTTTGTTTTGAAAATTGAATCTGTTTCATTCTTTAAGATAGAAGCAACAAACATCCTTTTTCTCTCTGTTTCTAACTGTCCACCCCACCTTGATGGCCAATGATTTACAAATATATGTAAGGTGTCATTTTGTTTGGTTTTTCCTTTCACGTATAAAATATCGCGAGTTGTTGAACCAGCTGAAAAAGGATAATTGATTTCAATAGGTTTATAGCTGATTGGGATAAAATGTTTTTTTTGATAAAGAAGAGCAACGTCAATCCCCCTTTTATCAGGTGATTCCTTATGAATAATTCTATAATTTAAGTTTTTTATTGGTGCGTAATTAACTAAATCAGTTAAAACTGTATGGTTCTCAATTTCGCATAAGCCAATTATTTCAGGGGGCCGCCATCCGCCTACAGCAACAATTACCTGCGAAATATGTTTTTGTTTGGTATAATACCTGCTTTTTGTCCAGTATTTCCCCCGGTCAGGAAGAAAGTCATCATCGTTTTTTAGACTGTCATTAACTGTATCAAAATAATTTTCAACATTATAAAACAGAATTCGTAATTGACGTTGTTTTAATATTATTGAATCAGGAAATGATTCTGCTAACTGCCCGTATGTGCTATTGCAAGTGGCATAAATAATACTAACTAAAAAGATAATATGTTTTCTATAGTGCATGTTTGTAAAAACTCAATTTGCAAAATGTTAATGAAGCTATAAAGTTAAAAAATAACAATTACTATTTGATATTTTTTTTATTCTGTTGCAAATTATATATTTGCATACTAATAATTAGTGTCTTAAATACAGAACTTATTATAAAATTTTAAATATTTATCGTAAATCTATTCAAATGAAACAGCCATAATTCTCATTAATCATACTAATGTGTGGTTCTTGGAATAAGTTCTTTAAATATGAACTTTGAGTTTTGTGGGTGTTCCATCTGACAATTAAAAACAATTTAAAAAAAAACAGATGAAACAAAAAACTTTATCATTGTTAGTAAGTGTGCTTTTTGTAGCTACATTTTCTGTAATATTAATCAGTTGTGGTAATGAATCTAATGATCAGCAAAATAATGAAGCTGATACAAATGATGAGACAACTGTTGTTCAAAAGGTAGAAGAGTTAGTTTATCCGCTCCCTACTCCTTTAGAAGTAACTGAAATGTTAAATAATGCAGGTGCAAGTTATATATTAGATTTAGCAAATAGACCCGAAAATGCGGATAAATATTTCACTGAAATGGCTAAAGCAATTAACCTCGGTGTGTATGGTGCTGATTTAAGTTATTCAAGTACATATAATAAAACTCAGGAAACCAATAACTATTTAGCCTGTACAATTAAACTCCGAGATGGTTTGTCAATTGAAACACCGTTTAATGCGAATCTGCTTGATAGAGTAGAAGCAAATATTGATAATCAGGACTCCTTATATGTAATATTGAAGCATTCTTTTCATGAAACTTTTGAATATTTAAACGAAAATGGAAAAGGTGCAGTATCTGTAATGATTTTAGCTGGTGGATGGATTGAAGGACTTTATCTCTCAACAGAGTTGGCTCTTTTAACGGATGACAATACTGAAATATTAAAAGGAATAGCTAACCAGAAACACACACTGAAAACATTAATTCCTCTTATTGAAACTTATAAAGAAAATGAAAATGTAAGTGAAATATTGAAAGAGTTAAAAGATATTGAAGCAATTTATATTGAAATTCCTGAAAATGACGGTGTTATTGAATTAACAGAAGAGCATTTTAACAAAATAAAAGAAGAAATTGAAGCATTAAGGAAAAAAGCTATTGAAACTAATTAAAAATCTATTTGGGAACTGAAGACTGTTCTCATTTCAAAATTGTTAAAAAAGGAGCATGTTAACCATGCTCCTTTTTTGTCTTAAATCATATTTTTTTTGATTATTATTTATTAAATTGCCGTTTCAAAATTTACTAACTTATACTTTGTATAATGAATGAATCAATCTTGCGTGCTCTGATGAAACTTTTTGCCATTGTTGCTAATGTAAACAAGGAAGAAGTATCTCAAAATGCCAGAAAAATAGTTGAATCATATCTATCATTGCAATTAAACAGGGCACTAGTTCAGGAGTATTTGCAACTTTTTGATAAGTTTTTAGAAGTTCATCATAAAAAAGGTAAAACCAGTGACAAAAAGGATAAGAAAAGAACCTCCCTTAATTCTGTAAAGGTATTAATGATATGTCATGAAATTAATGAACAGCTAGAGCAAAAGGAGAAAATTATTGTTTTAATTCGATTATTGGAATTTATTCATGAAGATTATGATATATCAGAAAAAGAATTAGATTTTGTAAAAACAGTAGCAGATGTATTTAATATAAATGGTGACGAGTACGACAATTTAAAAGCATTAATTATAGATGGTGTTGAGTATGTAAAAGAAAGAAAAAGAGTTTTATTAGTTAATATTACACAAAAA
>JAOZNO010000474.1 GCA_029933755.1 Bacteroidales bacterium
CTCTGTACATTCGGTTGTAAACGAGAATGAGTTTTGGGATATCATTGAAAAGCTAAGAGAAAATGGAGCACAGGGTATATTGGTTATGCCTATTGAAAAGATGATTCTTTAATTAAACTGTTAAATTGCTCTATTGTTGTAAAGAATAATTAGCAATATAACCATCTAACAATTTTGCAAGATGCAGATAATAGAAAATCCATTACCAAAAGATTATAGTCAGATATTGGCAAGGCCGGTATTTGATCAATCAGAAATGTTTGAACTAATAAAACCTATTTTTTCAAGAGTAAAGCAGCAAGGTGATAAAGCATTGAGATATTATAGTGAAAAATTTGATGGTTTTTCTCCTTCTAAATTTGAATTATTAAAATTTGAGTTAGAACAAATAGCACAAAATTGTCCTGAAAAATTAAAATCAGCTATTGATATTGCTACTAAGAATATCCGTAAATTTCATGAAGCTCAAAAACAAAATTCAGAAAAAATTGAAACAATGGAAGGTATTGTTTGCTGGCAAAAAACGGTGCCAATTTCAAAAGTTGGCTTATATATTCCGGGGGGTACAGCACCATTGTTTTCAACAGTTTTAATGCTGGCAATTCCGGCAAAAAATGCTAAATGTAAGGAGATTGTACTGTGTACACCTCCTTCAAAAACGGGCTTACATCCGGCAATTGCTTATGCAGCATTAACTTCGGGCATAAACAATATTTATCAAATTGGTGGTGCGCAGGCAATTGCAGCAATGACTTTTGGTACAGAAAGTATAACTAAAGTTGATAAGTTGTTTGGGCCGGGGAATCAGTATGTTACAGCTGCTAAACAATTTGCCACTTTCGAGGGTTTAGCTATTGATATGCCAGCAGGCCCTTCTGAACTTATGATTTATGCTGACGAAACAGCTGTGCCGGCTTTTGTTGCTGCCGATTTACTTTCGCAGGCAGAGCATGGAACAGATAGTCAGGTAATTTTATTGGCTAAAGAAAGGCAACAAGTTGAAAAAGTTCTTGAAGAGCTAAAAGTACAACTTGACAATTTGCCAAGAAAAGATATTGCAGAAAAAGCTTTAGAAAACAGCAAGGCTATAATTGTAAGCTCAGATATTGAGGCAATTAATTTGATAAATGAATATGCTCCTGAGCACTTAATTTTATCTGTTAAAAATTATAATGAAATAGAAAAAGAGGTTTTAAATGCAGGTTCCATATTTTTGGGTAACTTCACACCAGAAAGTGCAGGCGATTATGCTTCGGGAACAAATCATACATTACCAACAAATGGATTTGCAAAAATGTATAGTGGTGTTTCGCTTGAAAGTTTTCAAAAAAAAATAACCGTACAGGAGATTTCTGAACAGGGGCTACAAAATTTAGGAAATGTAATTGAAACTATGGCCGAAGCCGAAAATCTAATAGCACATAAAAATGCAGTTTCTATCAGATTAAAAAAGTAATTTTAATCAAAATATACATTATTCAATAATCAATTGTTTTTATGTTCAATTTAGAAAAAATAACCCGTCCCAATGTACTTAAACTAAAACCGTATTCATCTGCCAGAGATGAGTATAAGGGTAAAGCTGAAATTTTTTTAGATGCTAATGAAAATGCATTTGGCTCATTAACTGATGATTATAATCGTTATCCTGATCCTTTGCAATTAAAGCTGAAGAAGAAAATTGCAGGAATGAAAAGTGTTGAATCTGCGCAAATATTTTTAGGTAATGGCAGCGATGAAATAATTGATTTACTGTTTCGGGCTTTTTGTAATCCGGGCATTGATAATGTAATCCTTATGCCTCCTACCTATGGTATGTACAAAGTGGCAGCAGACATAAACGATATTGGTACAATAGAAGTTGCTTTGAACGAGAACTTTGATATTGAATTGGAAAATGTTCAGAAGGCAATTAATGAGTACACAAAATTAATTTTTATTTGCTCACCTAATAACCCAAGTGGTAACCGGATGAATGGAGCAAGCATTGTTCAACTGCTTAAAAGTTTTCAGGGTTTAGTAGTAGTTGATGAAGCTTATATTGATTATGCTGATGAAAAAAGTTCAATTGAGTTGTTAAGTTCCTATCCAAACCTTGTGGTTATTCAAACTTTTTCAAAAGCAAGAGGCATGGCTGCATTGAGGGTTGGTATAGGTTTTACCAATGAAAATATTATTAATATCTTAAATAAGATTAAACCACCATATAATATAAATGGACTTAGTCAGGATAAAATACTGGAAGCTCTTGAGCGAAAAACATATTTTGATGATATGATTGAATTGGTTAAAGATCAACGATATAAGCTTGGTGTGGAATTAGAGAAACTTAGTTTTACAAAAAAAGTTTATCCATCACAAGCTAATTTTGTACTTGCTAAATTTATTGATGCAAAAAAGATTTACGATTATTTAGCAAGTAAAGGTATTGTTGTTCGGAATAGATCAAATGTGCAAGGATGTAGCAATAGCTTGCGAATTACCGTAGGAAAACCAAAAGAGAATACTATACTGATTAATACATTACGTCAGTTAGATGGGAAAAAAACATTAGAATTTGACTTCGATGAAAATAACCCTATGGTAGACTTCTTAAAAAAAACTGCGCGTAGCTCTATCATTACACGTAAAACTGCCGAAACGGATATTGAAATCAATCTGAGTTTAGATAATAATCCAAAATCAGAAATAAACACAGGTATTTCATTTTTTGATCACATGCTTGAGCAAATTTCCAGACATGGAAGCCTTGGTTTAAACATTAAGGTAGTTGGTGATTTACATGTAGATGAACATCATACAATTGAAGATACTGCTCTAGCTTTAGGTGAGGCATTTAAAATAGCTCTTGCTGATAAAGCCGGTTTGGAGCGTTATGGTTTTGCATTACCAATGGATGATGCATCGGCTCAGGTTCTTTTGGATTTTGGAGGACGACCATATTTTGTTTGGGATGCTGAATTTAAACGTGAAATGGTAGGTAAAATGCCAACTGAAATGTTTAAGCACTTTTTTAAATCATTTTCTGATGCTGCTCAATGTAATTTGCATATTAAAGCGGAAGGTGAAAATGAACATCACAAGATTGAAGGAGTTTTCAAAGCATTTGCCCGAGCAATTAAAATGGCTATAAGGAAAGATCCGTTTAGCAATTATGTGCCATCAACAAAAGGACAATTATAAATACATAGCGTAGCTTAGCTATAAACAAGGTTGGAACACACGGATGACACTTATTTAACGGATTATCGCAGATATTTATTCGTACTAAAACAAATTGACACATTTTGAATAATGGATTATATCGTTTCATCTATTAATGAACTAATTCATAAACTAATGACCAATTACTAATTCACTAATGAGTAATTCACTAATGAGTAATATCGCAATTATAGATTATAATGCTGGAAATGTGCAATCAGTATATTACGCCTTAAAACGTATGGGAATTGAAGCAAATATAACAGCAGATCATCAGGAAATAAAAAATGCTGATAAAGTAATTTTCCCTGGTGTGGGTGAGGCTGCCTCAACAATGAAGTATCTAAAAAAAAGTGGATTAGACTTATTAATTCCGAGCTTAGAACAGTCGGTACTTGGTATTTGTCTAGGTATGCAATTACTCTGTAGTAATACAGAAGAAGGGCAAACAAATTGTTTAAGTATTTTTCCTAATAAGGTGAAATTGTTCAAAGGAAAAGAAAAAGTACCACATATTGGATGGAATAGTATCAGTAACTTAAAAGGCGAGTTATTTAAGGGTATTAAAAAAGATGCTTACGTTTATTTTGTGCACAGTTTTTATGTTGAAACACAAAGTGATACTATAGCAACTTGTAATTATATGGGCGATTTTAGTGCTGCAATACAAAAAAATAATTTTTATGCAGTACAGTTTCATCCTGAAAAAAGTGGAGATACCGGACAGCAAATACTTAAAAACTTTATTGAATTATAAATGTTTGCCACGAATTCACGAATAAATGTATGTTTTTGGTTATTGTGCGGTAAACCTGGCAGGTTTTAGCTTTAAAAAGCGATGACTTTAATATTATAAACAATCAGTATTTATAT
>JAOZNO010000475.1 GCA_029933755.1 Bacteroidales bacterium
AAACGGCTATGGAAGCTGGTTTGGGTATGTCTTATGCCGGAAAACGAGCTATGGTTTGTATGAAACATGTGGGACTAAATGTGGCTGCTGATGCTTTTGTAAACTCAGCAATTACGGGTGTAAATGGTGGTTTAATTGTAACCGTGGCAGATGATCCATCAATGCATTCATCTCAAAATGAGCAAGATTCAAGGTTTTATGGGAAATTTGCTATGATACCAATTCTTGAGCCATCAAACCAACAAGAGGCTTATGAAATGACACGCAAAGGTTTTGAATTATCTGAAAAATTTCAAGTTCCGGTATTGTTGAGAATAACAACTAGGTTGTCTCACTCGCGTGCTGGTATTACTAGACTTGATATAAAAAAGCAAAACGACAACAGTTTACCGAGCGATCCTCGTCAGTTTGTACTTTTACCTTCAATAGCAAGAAACAGATACAAAAGTTTATTGAATAATCAAATTAATTTTGAAATAGATTCTGAAGAATCTAGATTTAATAAATATACTGAAGGAAAAGATAAAAATTTAGGTATAATTGCTTGTGGTTTGGCTCTTAATTATCTAAACGAAAATTATCCAAACAACGATATTCCTTATCCTGTATTAAAAATAGGGCAATATCCTTTGCCAAGAAAAATGATTGAAAAATTGTTTAGAGAATGTAAAGAAATTTTGGTGCTTGAAGAAGGTGCACCAATTGTTGAGGAAATGCTAAAGGGTTATCTTGAAAAAGAAAAAGTAAAGGGCAGATTAGATGGTAGTTTACCACGTGATGGAGAGTTGAATCCAAACCTTGTAGCTGCTGCATTAGGTTTTAAACAAGAAGAAACAGAAGAAATACCTGAAATTGTTGCAGGAAGACCACCGGCAATGTGTGTAGGTTGTGGTCATATTGATGCATATGTTGCTTTAAATGAGGCAATAGCTGAATATGGAGCAGGTAGGGTGTTTGCTGATATTGGCTGTTATACGCTAGGTGCTTTAGAACCATATAATGCAATAAATTCTTGTGTTGATATGGGTGCATCTATTACCATGGCTAAAGGTGCTGCTGATGCTGGATTAGTTCCTGCGGTGGCTGTAATAGGCGATTCAACTTTTACACATTCAGGTATGACCGGATTGCTTGATGCTGTAGCTGAAAATTCACCAATTACAGTACTAATTTCTGATAATTTCACAACAGGAATGACTGGTCAGCAAGACTCAAAGGCTTTAGGAAAGATTGAAGATATTTGTAAAGGTATAGGTGTTGATCCTGAACATATTATTGTTATGAATCCAACAAGGAAAAATCATGATGAAATGGTTAGGGTTTTAAAAGAAGAAATGGCTTATAATGGTGTTTCGGTAGTTATTCCAAGAAGGCGGTGTGTACAAACAGCCCGGAATAAATCCCTGACTGCAAAATTGAAAGAGTTGAACCTTAAATAAATTCAATAATGAATAATGGCTATTTAAAATAAAGTAATAATCAATAGCCAATAATCAATAAAAAATATATAAAATGAAAATAGATATAATACTTGCAGGTGTTGGCGGACAGGGGATTTTAACAATTGCCGCTACAATAGGTACCGCTGCTTTACAAAATAATTTGTATTTAAAACAATCAGAAATTCATGGAATGAGCCAACGTGGTGGTGATGTTCAGGCTAATTTAAGAATATCAGATAAGCCGATTGCATCAGACTTAATTGCTAATGGTATGGCTGATATTATCATAGCTGTTGAGCCAATGGAAAGTCTTAGGTATTTACCATTTTTGGCAAAAGACGGTTGGTTGGTAACAAATTCAACACCTTTTGTTAATATTTCAAACTATCCTGATATTGAGGGTATTATAGCTGAAGTTAAACAGGTGAAAAACCATATTATACTTGATGCTGATTCAATGGCAAAAGAAATTAAAGCTGCGCGTTCATCAAACATTGTAATGCTTGGTGCTGCTTCTTCTTTCTTAGATCTAAAATACGAAGATTTAGAAAATGCCTTAAGAACAATTTTTGAACGGAAAGGTGAAGATGTAGTAAATATCAATCTTAAAGCCCTTAAATTAGGAAGAGAATTTGCTGAATCGGTTTTGAAATAGTCATTGGCCATTAAGTGGTCATTCCATTTGTAATTGGTGTGTACAGACACACGTCCGTGTGTCTGTACCAATTACAAATAGACCTCGTGCAATATTTATAACGAAGCAAATAACCAATGGCAGCGAAGCGAATGACGCCAAAGGCAAATGACAATCAATGACTAAATATTGGAATTAACAGTTAATCAACTAATTTACCAAATAATGATTCAACAAAAAGAAATTCGTTTACAGAATTACCGAAGAGGCTATCATCTTATTACTCATATTATAGAAAAAGAGTTGGGTAGCTTGCCTGAAAATGGCTTATTGAATATTTTTGTAAAACATACTTCGGCGGCAATAACTTTAAATGAAAATGCTGACCCATCAGTAAGGATTGATTTTGAGAATATTATGAATAGATTCGTGCCCGAAGGCAAAAATTATTATACCCATACAATGGAAGGTGATGATGATATGCCGGCACATATTAAAGCATCGCTTATGGGAAACTCTTTAACCATTCCTATTACCAATGGTCGTTTAAATATGGGAACATGGCAGGGAATATACTTATGTGAGTTTCGAAATCATGGTGGGGCAAGAAAAATTATTTTAAGCGTGTACAGCTGATTGATGATATGGAATGGTAAAATAAAATGTAGAACCCTTATTAACAACACTTTTTACCCATATTTTACCTCCAAGAATTTCTACATATGCTTTGGTTATTGTTAATCCAAGGCCTGCACCCTGATATGCCCGGGTATCTGAAATGTCAGCTTGTACAAAGCGATCAAAAATAGCATCAAGTTGGGCTCCCATAATTCCTATGCCTGTGTCTTTAACATAAAATTCCAAATTATTATCTTTCTTTTCATATCCTATTTCAATACTACCTTTATCGCTATATTTAATAGCATTTTTAACCAGATTTGTAAGTATTGCATTTATTTTTTCCTTATCTGTTTTAATAATTGCTTCTTCTTCAGTTAATTGATTATTGTATAATAGCTGAATCTTTTTTTTCTCAACTTCCGGTTTAAAAAAAGCATAGATATGTTCAATTTGTCGATTTATGTTTAGATCTGTATTTACAAGCTTCATTTGTCCTGCTTCCACTTTTGAAATATCAATTAAATCGTTAATAAGGTTAAGCATACGCTCGCCACTTTTTTGTATGATACCTACATACTTTCTTCGTTCCTCTTCACTTAACATCGGTTGATCCAACAGATCAGCAAACCCCAGTATTCCATTCATGGGTGTACGAATTTCATGACTCATATTGGCTAAAAAAGCAGATTTAAGCCGATCACTTTCTTCTGCTTTTTCTTTGGCAAAAACAAGTTTTCGTTCAATATCATTTCGATAGGCAATTTCTGTTTCCAGTTCATTATTTCGTTTGTTTAATTGTTTTGTACGTTTTTTAACCTGGTTTTCTAAGTTTTGGTTAATCAGGCTAATTTCATCTTGTTTTTTAGAAAGTAAAATTCTTTGATGAAAATCTTTTCGTTCAAGGAACTCCATGTTATACAATGCAATCATACTTATTATATTGGCTGAAATGTAAAAAGCGTTTATAATGAGTAAATAATCATATTGAAGATTATATAAATCCTGAAACAAAAAAGCACCAATATTATATGAAGCAATTAAGAAAATACCTGAAGTTGATGCCCAAATAAAGCGTAGTTTAACAAGAAAATAGCCGGAAGAAAAAATAAGGAACATACCACCATAATATTGAATATTATCAGGGTTTAGTAGCAACATATAGATAATTCCTAAGCCTCCAACAATATAGCATATTGATAAAAGTTTCTGCCAGACTTTTATATAATATTTATGAAAGGAAAACAGAAAAACACCTAAAAATAAGGGAAGAACAATTAGATATCTGATAATAAAGAAGTCTTGATAAAAACTTGGTGAGCTAACATAATCAAAGTAACCAAATGCTGCATAAAATATGGTAACAATTATCAAAGAAACCC
>JAOZNO010000476.1 GCA_029933755.1 Bacteroidales bacterium
TCTTGCTACATCATATAAAATAACAAATAAATTTACTTTATCTACCAACATAGACATATCTAATCCAAATTCAGATAACTCACCTTTTCAATATCTAAATAGGGATGATCAATATTATGATATATTTAATGTTGCACCACATATAAACATAAATGATTTAAAAGGTGACTTGTGGGAAGTGGAAAATGTAATGCAGCGTAAAATTTATGGGGATTCTAATAATCCATGGTGGGCTGCTAAATATAGAAGGAACCCCTATGATAAAATCAGGGGCTTTGGAAATATCAAATTAGACTGGGCGATATTACCGAACCTGAAAGCGATGGTACGTGTTGCTCATAATAGTACTAATCTTAAAAACGAAGTAATTAAGCCCTGGTCGTATTCAGCTTTTACAGTGAGCAAACCTTATGGTTCCTATTTTGTGAAAAATACGAATCAACGGGAAACTAATATGGATTTTCTATTATCTTACGATAAAGAAATAGGGGATTTTCAGACTTCAGTTTCTTTTGGTGGGAATATAATGAATAGTTATACATCAATCATTAATTCAGGTGGTGATAACCTTGTTTTACCAGGTTTGTTTACACTTTCTAATGTTACTAGAGGTGGCTTGGTATACGAAAGTGGAACATATAAAAAAGCAATATATAGTGTATATGCTTTGGCTAATCTTAGTTATAAGGATATGGTTTATCTTGATTTAACAGCTCGTAATGATTGGTCAAGTACACTTCCTGAAGAAAATCGTTCATATTTTTACCCTTCGGCATCTTTAAGCTTATTGATTTCTGAAATGATAAAAATGCCTTCCTGGGTATCGTTGGTTAAATTACGTTCCGGTTGGGCGCAGGTAGGTAAAGATACCGACCCATATTTAATAAATCCTATATTGTCACAGGGTACATGGGGCGAAGATTTTACCTACTCATTACCAAGTAGTATGCCTAATACTAATCTAAAACCTGAAATAGCTACTTCCTATGAAATAGGTGCTGATATCGCATTTTTTCAAGGACGTTTAGGTTTTGAAGCTACATATTATAAAACACAAAACAAAAACCAGATATTAAATGTTGTTGTATCACCAATGACTGGTTATACAAGTACTACAATAAATGCCGGTAATGTTGAGAATTCAGGTGTTGAGTTTGGTTTAAATGCAATTCCTGTAAAAACTAAGGATTTTGAATGGGCTTTGAATATTAATTATACCAAAGCATCCAGTAAACTTGTTGAATTGGTAGATGGTATCGACAGGGTTGGTTTTGGTGGTGGCAGTGGTATGTACGCATATACAGAAGTAGGTGGTTACATCGGTGATCTTTATTCTT
Organism: Bacteroidales bacterium; assembly: GCA_029933755.1. GTDB lineage: Bacteria > Bacteroidota > Bacteroidia > Bacteroidales > NBLH01 > NBLH01. The sequence goes on from JAOZNO010000476.1 coordinate 1,338, forward strand.
ACGGGATTAAACAAGTGGAAGAAGGGCCTTATAAAGGATGGAATTTGCTTGATGCAAATGGCAGACTTGCAATTGAGAAAGATGTTGAAAAGCTGCCGCTTGTTGGTAACTTTACAAATGACTTTTTTATGGGTTTAAATACGTCTGTTTCCTATAAAGGTTTTACTCTTTCAGCTAGTTTTGATTGGAGACAAGGTGGTAATTTCTTCTCAGAATCAATGAAAAGAATGGCACGTTCAGGAAAAATTGAAGAATGGGAAAGGTCTAATGGACAAATTACAAGTACTTTTCAGGGTGTTCTAGGTGCTAACGATTATAATGGTCTTAGCGATGAACTTGCCAATGAAATTAAATCCGATCCAAAATATATGGAAGATGTTTGGATTGGTGGAAGAAATCAGGAATTAGGTGGTTTTTTATATGATGATTATTATACTGGTGCATTCTTCCCGGGTGTAATTGATAATGGCGATGGTACTTATACTGAGAACTTTGGTGCTGAAGGAACAAGAATGTTTGATGCATATCGAACCTTTAAATCAAGTGGTAGTTTTTGGAGAACAGGCTATGCATTTATGTTTGATGCTTCTTTCGTGAAAATGAGGGATATAACTTTCTCATATCAATTACCTGTAAAAGTTGCAGGTGTAATTAAAGCACAAAGTATTTCGGTTTCAGTTTTTGCAAAAAACATTATGTTATGGACAAAAGCCGATGTTGGAATTGATCCGGAAAATGCATATAATGATAATGCGAGCTATCAGGGTTTCGAAAGATGGAGTATGGCGCCCTGGACGGCACCAATTGGATTTAGATTAAATATTAAATTTTAAAAAATACGACGATATGAAGATAATAAATAAAATGATAAAGAATATTGTTGTTTGGTTGATGCTATCTATTGTTGTTTTTTTTGCAACATCTTGTAGTGAAAAACTAAGCGATTTGAATATAAGTCCAAATGAACTTTCTGATAAAGAGGTAGATATTAAATTCGTATTAACCGGTATTATTACCAAATCTTCGAAGATTTCAGTTGGTTTGGTATATAATGGGGGTGATATACCTGCTGCCACGCAATACCTACAAAGGGACATGACAAGTTATGAAGAGAATAATTATGTTTGGGGTACTGAAGGTTTTGGACGATATTATGAACCGATTAAGGACAGTGAATATATATTTGGTAGGGCAGAAACTGAAAAACTGGAAGCAGAAAAAGACTATTATCAAGCAGTTTCACTTATAATGAAATCTTATTGGTATGGGTTTATGACTTCTGCTTTTGGTGATATCCCTTATTCTAAAGCTATGCAGGCAGAAGAAGGTGGGGACGAGTTTTTTAAACCGGTTTATGATGCACAAGAAGATGTTTTTACAGGTGTGTTAGAAGATCTTAAAACTGCAAATGAACTTTTAAAAACGGTGACTGTTTGTGAATCTGCGGTTGATGCTGATGTTATGTTTCATGGTGAAGGTTTAAAGTGGCGTAAGTTTGCAAATTCGTTACGTTTACGTTTTTATATGCGATTGTCTGATGGAGCTGGTATTTCTACAATAGTAGGGAATGTAACAGAAAACCCTATAATGGAAGATAATACAGACAATGCAGTAGTTGATTTTGTAGGAACTGATGAATACAATAGTTGGCCCGGTGGCCCTCTTAACTTTAGTTTCCGTTCTGAGTTTTATCGTAGAAAGCCTTCTGCTACAATTATTGATAAATTAATATCATTAAATGATCCTAGATTGACTACATGGATAAAGCCTGTAGATGTTCAAGTCCTGCAAGGAGCAACAAATGAATATGTAATGGAAGATGGTGCTGTTAAGCGTTATACTGATATAGATATTGATGCCATAAATAGTGACGGCAATGAAGAAAACAATATCAGTACAGCTTTGTACGTAGGGTTAGCAGTTGCACTTACCTCACCTGATGATTATAATCTGGGTGGTACTGTGGATAAAAATGCCATAGCAGCATTGGATGATGGTATATATCTGGAAGAAGCAGCCAATCCTCATTTATCTTATCTTGCAGATATTTATGCGGAAGATTCTAATCCACTAGCACAAACAATATTTATGAATTGTGCCGAAGTTGATTTTATTCTATCAGAAGCAAGCCATCGTGGATGGATTGGTGGTAATGCTTATGATTATTATACAAGTGGCATAGAAAAATCATTTGCACAATATGCAATTGCAGATGGTGTAGCGTTAGTATATGATGCTGCAAACCAGACACATGTTGTATTTGACCAAACTGCTTATATTACTAATACACAGGCTATTTACAATAGTGCATCTGATAAGTTAGTGCCTATAATAAATCAAAAATGGATTGCCCTATGGATGACTGCTGAATCATGGTTTGACTGGAGAAGGACAGGGATACCTAATTTAACTGATAATATTATTTCAGGTACAAATGGGCAAAATATCCCTTTGAGGTTTGCATATGATGATACATATAACGAGACTAATATGCTAAATGCCATTGATAAATTAGTACCCGCTGAAAATGATCAGTGGTCAAGAATGTGGCTATTACAATAAAGCATAAAATATTTTTTTGTTTAAGTTAGGTTTATAATTAGGTTTTTCAGGGAAATCAAAATTGATTTCCCTGAGCTTTTTTTACATCAGTAAAAAAAACCTTAAACTAAAATGATTTTACTTCATTCTTATCTTCAGCATTCTTTATCTTGTGCTTTTCACTCTCCGTTTTAA
>JAOZNO010000477.1 GCA_029933755.1 Bacteroidales bacterium
CACAAAAACATTTTGCTGAACAAGCAAATTAAATGTACGGTTAAGGAAATTGCTTTGAGTGTGGGTATTTTCGATTTGAACCGCTTTAGTAAATACTATGCCGAGATGTTTGGCGAATTACCCTCAGCAACAATAAAAAGAACGCATGGATGACAGGTATTATTGTCATTGCTATCATTTTTCGTTTTTTGCATATCTATTTTCGTAAATTGCAGTATAATATACTGATATTTAAACAATTAATATATTTACACTTAAATTAAAATGATTAAATTTACATAGTTATTTATGTGCTTTAAACATAAACATTTACTAATTTACTTTAACTAAAAATTATGAAAATAAGACACTTATTTACCACTTTATTGCTTGTTAGTTTTTTGGGCGCAACTAATATCTTTGCTCAGGAAAAAACGGCTGAAGAATTAGCAAAAATGTCGCAAAACCCATTGGCTAATATGATGAGTTTTCCTTTTCAGGATAACAGCACCTATGGCAACGGGCCAAACTCAGACAGGACATCAAACGTTTTGAACATTCAACCGGTATTGCCTTTTTTTGATGGCCATTTGATTACGCGTACTATTATTCCAATAGTTTCTAAACCAGATTATTCAGAAACCAGTGGGTCAACAACAGGAGTTGGAGATATTAGTTCAACTTTCTTTTACTCTCCCAGCTCAAAAAATGGTCTGACCTGGGGTATTGGCCCAACTTTTTTAATAAACACAAATAATGATTTTTCATCACATAAATTTGGCTTAGGGGCTTCTTTCCTACTCTTAAAGATGAAAAATAAATTTGTTTACGGGTTTTTACTGGCAAATACATGGTCTGTTGCCGGTAATGAAAACTATTCAGATGTAAATTCTTTCATGACACAATACTTTGTGAATATGAACTTCCCCAAAGGTTGGTACATTACATCTGCACCCATATTAACAGCTAACTGGGAAGCAGAAAACGGTCAACAATGGGTTATTCCATTTGGCGGCGGAGGTGGAAAAATTATCCGAATTGGAAAAATTCCTTTTAACCTGCAAGCTCAAGCATTTTACAACGCAGTACGACCTGATAATTATGGTGGATTTAGCACTCGTTTTCAAATTCAACTGATGTTACCAAAATAAATTAACCCCTGAAATATATGAAACAAGTATGTCTGAAAAAAATTTACAAACATTAAAATTATCATTTTTCGACATACGGTTTCATCGAACAATTAAAAGAAATAAAATATAAATAAATGAAAAAGCTAATTTTATTTACCATAATATATTTCTTAAGCTTTTCGCTGATAAAAGCTCAAAATGAAAGCGCACAACATGTAAGTGCCTATCAAGCAGGTTCATATCAAACGGGTTTAATGAATATACGTGATTTAGCCGATCCCGGTGCCGGTATATTTTTTGTTGATTATAACTACTGGAACAACAGTAACTCTTTTTACGACCGTTTTGGCAACAAAGTATCAGGTTTTGAAATAGACCTTTCGCCGATAGATCCGTCATTAGGAACGACTACATTGGATTTATCACAACAAATTTCCGGATATATAAATGTTCCTGTTCTTTTTTACGCATCTAAATTTAAAATATTGGGTGCAAGGTATATGGCCTCACTCAATCCCGTGTTTTTATCCTCAAATTACAAAATGAACATACATGCTTCCAGAACAGATACAACGGTAATCTCATCGGGAAACACAGGTGGTATGGGTGATTTTTCATTTATCCCCTTGGGACTTGCATGGGGTATAAAAAATAAGCTCGATTTTTCATTTTTCTATACTGTTTATGCACCAACGGGAAGGTATGAAACAGGTGCCAGCGATAATATAGGCAAAGGATACTGGACACATCAGTTTCAGTTGCCTACCTATTTTTACTTTCTTGAAAAAGCAACTGCTTTGTTTGTAATGCCCACTTTTGAGGCAAACGGAGAAGTGAAAGATTCGGATGTTCGCCCGGGCAGTAGGTTTTCTGTTGATTATGGTATTAGCCAATACGTAACATCATGGCTTGAGTTGGAAGTATTGAATGGACATAATTGGCAAATTAGCGATGATAAAGGCAATGATGTTTGGTGGCAAGACACGCCTCTTTATGTAAAAGATCATACAAGTACCTTTAGTTTTGGTGTAGGTGTTTGGCCTTGGGAAGGACGACTTAATGTGCGCGCTAAATATGTTATGGACTACGGTACAAAACAGCGTTATAAAAGTAATTTTTTGTCATTGAGTGCAATATTTATTCCTAATATTTTATCGGCGGGTAAGTAAATAAATTGAAGCTTTTTCCTTCCGGGAAAAAGCATGATTCAAATATAAGTTTTTTTATTTGGTGAGATAGTTAGTTAGGAAAGATTGCCCCCTTTATTGGTTTAGGGGGCAATCAAAAAAACAAATTAATCAAAAACATTTTTTTAAACAAATTGCATAGTAACCACACAACATATCGATTGGGAAGAACAGCTCATTTTTTGTTTCTTCTATTAATTACGACTAGTTTCTCTAAAAACGCAACGGCACAAACAGCAGATTCGACGAATAATGCAATAATCAACCAGCAAATATGGATAGATTTTTATCCGCATTATTTTGTAAACGAAAAACTTGAATACTATGGCGATGCCGGATACAGAACAATTGTAACGAACAAAACATGGAGCAGGATTTATATCCGTCCATCGTTAAGATATCATCTTCATAAAACATTTGAATTGCAAACAGGTGTAGGTGTTTTTTATATCTTTAACCAAATAAAATCAGATCAGTTTGAAATTACCCCATGGCAGGGTTTTCAAGTTAATTGGCCAAAATTGACAAGGTTCAGTTTCAAGCATTTGTTCAAGGTGGAGGAACGCTTTTCGTTTGAAACCGTAGACTGGTCTTCTAGTTTTGAATTTAGGTTTCGGTATAAAATATTTGGAAAACTAAACTTTCTTAGGGCTAAAAAATTATTCGTGCCTTTTTACGGTGAACTTTTCGTCCCGATAAAAGGCGAAATACAAGAGTTGTACAGAAACAAAGGCAGGGCTGGCATAGGGCTTGGCTATAAGCCGCATAAAGAATGGCAAGTCGCATTTGTTTTTAACTGGCAAGGCTCAAGAGCAGGTATAGACGAAAATATAAATGTATCAGATTATGCATATCAGATAAAAATAAAAAAAGTGTGGAGTAACATATTGTTTAAATAAAATTACTGTTGCTTCATAAAAAAGAAATTATGAAGTTACCTTGATTATTAGTATTAATTAAATAAATATAGATTATGATTTGGACATTAGCATTTTTGGTATTAATGAAATTATTAGGTGGCGACTCGCCATTTATGGTTAAAGACATGGATAAGTACGTAAAAACCCACGTTGTTGACGAAACGAAGAAAGATAAAGTTTTAAACTATTTGGATGAAGCCAAAAGCATAAGGAAAAAGACTGTAAAAGCAAACGAGCATTTTTTTAAAGAGTTTGCTAAATTAGAAAAATCAAGAGAGGCCAAACAAGGTGATTTTGATAAGCTGATTGTTAAAATATTGAAGGCTCAAGAAGAATCACAAGCAACAAATGTAAGTGTTATTCAAAAGTCTCAGGATTTTATTACACCAAATGAATGGGCTGCCATTCAAAAAGATATTGAAAAAAGTTTTGAGAAATCAGCTAAGAAAAGAGCAAAAAACATGGCTAAGCTAAAAAAAGAATTTGAAAAATGGGAGGCCAAAATTTCTAAAACAATTGCTAATGAAGGTAAAAGAAAACAAGCAATTGCATCTGTTGAAAAACTGAAAAGCACATATCTAAACACTAAAAAAAGAGTTCAAGAAGAATTAATAAATCATAACTCTATTATATATAAATATAAAGCCCCTGAAGACAAGTTGATAGCCTTACAAAAAAGTTATTTAAGCTGGATAAAAGAAATATTCGAAGTAGCTTCTTCTACTCATTTAAAATTAGTTGAATTAACTACGCCTGAGGAGTGGAAGAAAATCATGTAAGCTCTCCGAGATACTCATTAGAGTCTGTCTATAATGTCTCATTTTTAAGTTTTTTTATATGTGGAACTTA
>JAOZNO010000478.1 GCA_029933755.1 Bacteroidales bacterium
GAATTGCTATTCATAACCAAAAGCTTATTTGATTATAAATTTAACAATTTTAACGATATGATGATTAAATTTTTTTAAATTTTTTCAGTTCTAAAAATAAATGAATATTGAACCCTCACATTAATTGTTTATTTGTCAAAGATCAAAACCTCTTTCATTAAAATCACATACTGAATATTTGGAAAGAACATAAATCATAGATTCTTGCGAAATTATTATTTCGTCAAAATAAGAGGCTGCAATAATATCCATTTTTGCAAATATGAATTTTTGTCTGTCTTTATCAAAGTAATAAGTTCTGTGTTCACCTTCAAAGTATTCAGCCTCATAGTCTTCATACCGAGTGCCTTTCTCTTTCATCTGTTTTAAAATGGAATGTATTTGCGTAATTGTTGGATATTCCATATTTAAGAAATTGACTTGAACTTTTATAGTTTCAGTATTTTTTTTGTTATCCTAAAACTGCCTGATGAAATACTGATGAAATAATTTCCAGCTTCTAAGTTGTAGACTAAATCACTTAAATCTAGCTTATTGTTTCCTGTTTTAATTTGTGTAGATTTCTGTCTCAGATTTGCACCATCAATATTTATGAGTGTTATATTTATGTTCTCATTTCTCAAGGCCTTAATTTCTGCAAACATTTCGTTTTTTGCGGGATTTGGAAACAAATTAAATGTCTGTAAATTAAATGTGTTTTCCGTAATTCCTAACACGTACTGATTGTTTGCCAACCGAGCATACCAACCTGATGAAGTTCCATAACTGTCAGAAACAAAATGAATACTCATCGCTCCTGAATTTGCTGTTAATGTATCACTTATGTCTAGTACACCTGAATAAGTACCAAGTAAATCCCCATCTGTGTTTTCGCCGTCATAAATGGATAATATATCATCTCCTGCCATGGTTGAAAATTCATCAAATACTAATTTTATTTCAGTAGCATCCTGTGGAGCAAATGTGAAAATATAATCCTCATTATTATAATAATTACCATTCGGACCGCCCATATCAGTGAAAATACCATGTCCTATTGTTGCACCATCAATCTTAAACTTTTCAGCCAGCATATCCCAAAGTGCCGGGTAAGTTCCATCATATCCTAAAGCCCAAATACCAATGCCGGCTAGATTTTTCATTTTAACTAAATCATATTTATATGCTAAACTGTATTCATCATCGTACCAGCATTGATGCCAAACACTGCCACTCTGATAAGTATAGTAGGGCACTGATGCGTGTGTGTCCCATTGTCGGTTATAATTGCTGTATTCATCTTTAACCTTCTGGTAGGTTTTTGATTCACTTGAACCTGTTGTTGATGAAGGAACTGCTGAACCACTTGTTGACCAATCTCTTCCATAATATGGAACAGCAAGAGCTAAATTTTCAGGTGGAATACCATGATCCAGATAATAATTTATACTACGTGTAACATCTATCTCTGACCATATTTGTCCATTGTTTTTAGGTGCTACCGGGCCGGCTTCATCTCCACTACTCCAATGATAATCATAACCCATGATTAAAAATAAGTCAATATAACCTACCATTGCCTGAACATTGAATTTGTCACTCCAGTTAACCGCAGGTAAATCAATAGAAACCTGTGCATCAGGAAGTGCTGCATGAAATTTTGTGCAGAAATTTTTAACAAATGCCGTTAATTGTGTGCTTTGTGAGCTTGGTACAGCCTCAATATCAAGGTTTACACCGTCAGCATTACGGTATTTAATTAAACCTATTATCGTATCAATTAAAGTTTGTTGGCTGGTGCTATTGGCAAAAAACGTTTCGTGCCCATTAAAAAGTGTAACGGTAAGGCTAACTCTGCAATTGTTGTCATGTGCATAATCAACTAGCTCAGTGGTAAGCCAAGAATGTAAGTCTAATGGTGAACCGGTATTCGGATCTACCTCATAAGAAAAGTACGAAACATCAGAAAGTAAAGAGTAATCAAAGTCTTTATAGGCTGTTCCCATCCAGTAAGGATTCCATCCAAAAACAATTTTCGATAATTGAGTATTTTTAATTTCTTTCGTTGCTTTTCGTCTATTTTCAGAAAATTGATTGAATTCATTCCACTCTTTTTCAGAGTTAAAAGAATGTTTTTTAAATGCCTCACTTTGCTCTTGGTGAATTGATTTTTTTATTTGTGCAGATGTGTTAGAAAAGCTAAATAAAGCCAATAATACGACTGCCAATTTCAAAATAAAGTATTTTCTTATCATGTTAAGCTTGTGTTAGATAGTAGATATTCCGCTGTAAATTTAATATAAAAAGATTAATTACAAACTGTCTTTTAACTGAATTTGCGGCTTAGTTGCACTCTATTCTTAACCCCTGTTTTAACAAAAATGTTGTGTGTATGGTCTTTAACTGTTTGTAGACTGATAAATAATTCATCAGCAATCTGTTTATTGGTTTTTCCTTTGCAGATTTCTTCAATGATTTCACGTTCACGCTTTGTGATTTTAAATTTGCTATATAAATCTTCCTGAACATTTGAAAAGTCAATATAATCAAATGAGTTGTCTGCCAGATAAATTCGGGTAAGAAAGACTAAAGGGATAATTCCTGAAAAGAATAAAAATATAAAGTAAAGCCCAACAATCCAGTGAAAACCGGAGAAATGCAAAGCAATAGCCTTTAAAATATTAATTATACCAAATAGTATAGCAAACCTGATAACGAATTGTTCTTTTTTCTTTGACTTTTCTTTTAGCCCTTTAATAAGTACTCTAATTATAATGTATGTTGCGATAGTTATTTCAATAGAGTAAAAAACAATAATTACTTTTTGCTTAAGTATTTGATAGTCCAAATGATTATATTCAGGCATTCTTTTTATTGCCAGTCCATATATTAAAAATGCAGCAGTAACTAAAAGGAAATATATAGTAGCAACATACTGAGGTCTGTTTCTTTTTAGTAATTCTCCGGTCATTTTTATAATCATAAACCAGGCAACAATTATAAAAGGTGTACTAATGAAAGGGAAGAAATGGGCAATGGCTTCAATATTTGATTTGATAACATCAAACTTTGGTAGGATTTCATGAATGATAATATTGCCCAGAATTCCATAAACACCAAAAATAAGAACTAAAAGCTGGTAATATAAAAAGCTATCTAAAAAAGCTATTTTGTATTTGTTACGCAGATTATTTATTAGGACAGCTGCATATATCCCTAATATTAGTGAAATAACAATTACGATAACGATAGCCCATTGAATCATAACACAAAGTAAAATAAAAATTTTTAGTTGGAGTAATAAATTGCTGATAAATAAGCTCCTACGAAAGTAGGAAAATGTGAAATTCCTACTAAAGTTGGATTGCCAGCTACACTATTATAAGTTATATTTGATGAAATTTCAAATCTAAAAATAAATTATATGGAAACTTTAAGTAATACAAAGATTAAACCTATGGTTGGTGATGTTTATAGTTATGGATGGAAAGTCATGGAGAGAAATTTCTGGCCTCTTCTTTTAGTCGTTGTAATTGTAGGAATCGTTAATCCTTCTGTAACAATTGATGCTGACGAGCTTCAAATGCCAAAGATAATTGCAATGATATTTGGTTTGGCATTTCTCCTTTTTGTCGCAAACCCTATTAATTATGGTGCAGACTTTATGTTTCTGAAGGCTGTAAGAAATGTGAAGTTTGAGCTGCGAGAGATAATTGACGGTTTTAAAAATAACTACTTAAATGTTGTTCTTGCTGCATTACTGAGTGGGGCAATAATTGTGGCGGGCTTTCTGTTGTTGATAGTCCCGGGTATTATTTTAGCTTGTCGTTTGGCTTTTGTTCCTTACCTGGTTATGGATAAGCAACTTGAACCTGTACAAGCCGTTGAAGAAAGTTGGCGTTTAACAAAAGGTTATGGGTGGACTATTTTTGGAATGGGAATGCTTGCAATTCCAATTGTAATAGGTGGTTTATTAGCCTTATTAGTCGGAGTACTTGTTTCTCTGGTTTGGATTAATGCAGCATTTGCTGCTATGTATCAGGCTGTACTTGAGGAAAGAGGAGAAAATGAGCGTATTGTTGAG
>JAOZNO010000479.1 GCA_029933755.1 Bacteroidales bacterium
TTAAATCCAATTCCAATATGGTTATCTGTGGTGCCCTGCAAATTATCAAGTTTATCACCATCAGAATTAGTATAATCAAATGAAGATATAACTTTACCGTACTCTAAACTAAACTGCTGAGCATTTAATGATAAAGCCAGTAAAAAAGACATTATTAATAAAGGAATTTTTTGCATTTGAACATATTTTAGAGTTTTAAACAAGCATAACTATATATTGTTATTTTCTTTTAAAAGTAAATAACTAAAAACTAATAATTTTTGTTTTCTGAATGACTGTGAATAAAAGGAGCTTTTATTAAGTCAGTTTGACCTATTGTGTATTTTGAATCAAAATCCGGTTGAATATTAAAACTATTAAAGCCTTGCATGTAAAGAATTAACCGCATAAATTGTAAGTTAAAACCAATACCAGTAAAGATACACAGAATTATTTATACTTATCCGTGATTAAATGTGTTGAAAAACATATCTAATTTGCAGCCATCACATTAATACGCACAACAATAGGTAGTTATCAAATATTTCCACCCTTCACTTATTTATATAAAATAATAATCTTTATGCATATACGTTTATTTTTGAAAAACATAGTCCATGCAAAAATTTTTAAAATATTTTCTAATTTTATTATTTATCACGATAAGTGTTTTTTCTTTTCCACAATTAGTATATAAAAATGAAGGGAGTAGTCAATCAGTTGGTTCAGTAAGTAATGGAACAATAATTAATGCATATAAATTACCTTATAGTGGTAAAAATTTTAGTTATTTCAGTCCTTTAAGCTATTATGTTTTGGGTAGAACGTATGTACATTCCCGTGTTTACAAAACCGTAATTAATTCGTATAAAAAATGTGAAACAGAGTGTTCGGGAATTCAATTCAAATTAATGGAGTGTTCAAATAAAAAAGGTGGTAAAATGTTTCCTCACCAAACGCATCAAAATGGATTAAGTATTGATTTCATGACACCACTGCTAAAAAAAGGCAAACCGCATAGATTTTACGATCACCTTGGTATCTGTCGGTATCTTTTGAATTTTGATAATTCCGGCCATTTAAATTTGAATAAAAAGGTATCTATTGACTTTGAAACTATGGCAAAACACATTTTACTTCTTGATAAAGAAGCTAGAAAAAATGGATTGAGAGTAAAAAAAGTGATACTGAAGATTGAGTTGAAAGATGATTTATTTAAAACAAAAACAGGAAAACTTTTAAAAAGGAGAGCTATATATTTTGTGAAAAAGTTACCAGAGAAGATTAATAAACTTCATGATGACCATTATCATATTGATTTTGGCTTTATAAAATAAAGCGATATCTAATTGGTTATGCGCAATTAGATATCGCTTTTATCAGCATTGGCAGTTCGCTGATATGACTCTTTTTAATAGACTGCGGACTTAATAAATATGTTGCATCAACGGTTTGATTAATTATTCTTTTATAAATTTTTTACTGATTTTACTATTTTTTGTAATAAAGATTATGAAATATAAGCCCGTCTGATATCCTTCTAAATCAATTACATACTTTAGTAAGCTGGTTTTTTTTGCATAGGTTTTATTCCAAACAAGTTTTCCAAGGCTATTTCTGATTTCAATAGTTAAATCATCAGAAAATGGATTAGTTAATTTAATTTCAATATATTTTTTTGCAGGATTTGGGAATATTTTAATTTCAGAAGTGCTTAAATTATCTTCAATTCCAGTTGTTTGCTTAATTGTAATGATAACAGTATCAGTATTTGAACAATGTTCATCATTTACTTTTAACCAGTATTCATGCCCACCAACTCCAATATTTCCATTTATCGTAATGCTTTGTTCTACTGAACCTGTATTCCACAAATAACTTTCAAAATTATCGTCAGACCCAATAATCAATGATTCATTGGTGTAAATTGATGTGTCATTTCCTATATTAACAAATGGAGTTGGGTAGAGGCTAAATTCAATGGTATCTGAATAACTAATGCAACCAAACTCATTTTCTAGTCTTAAAAAATATTCACCACTATGAAGAATGGAAATTGATTGAGTAGTATTCAATCGGTCTTCTCCGATTAGATACCACTCGTAATCAGCATTGGCATTAGCTGATATAATCGTACTATCACCTTCACAAATATCAGTAGATCCGTTTATTGTTAAGGTATTATCTGGTAAATCATTGATTTTAACAATTATTTCGTTACTTGAAACAGTTTTAGGGCTTGCACAATCTATTGATGAAGTTACGAAAAGTTTTATTATATCATTATTATAAAGCGAATTAGTTAAAAAAGTAGTTATGTCTGACCCGGTATTGATTCCGTTTATCTGCCATTGATAAACCGGGGAGCTTCCACCAAATTGAACAGTTGAACCAAAAATTATACTATCTCCAACACAGATTTCATTATCCGTTTTATTTGAATAAATATTTACAGCAGGGCTTATTGGGTTGTTAATAAAAACAGTTATTACTGTGTCCAAATCCTTGCTACAGAATGTTTTTAAATTAGTTGCAAAAATTTTAAAATTCGTAGTTTCGTTAATAATTCCAGTTGTTAAACTAATCGTAGCTGAATTTCCAAGAATTATTTCACTAATTAGTGAATTTTCGTCTGCATTTTTTAATTGATATTGGATGTTTGGTTCTGAGTTTTCAATAATTATGTTTGTACTACCTGAAACATCACAAATAACATCATTTTCAGCATAAATCTTCAATACTTGATTATTATAAAGTATTTCAATTTCATCAATATTTAATTCACGATTATAAATCAGAATATCATCCAATTTTCCTTCAAAATATTCTTTTCCCGGATCATTTTCCCATCCTGAAAGCTTACCTTGTGCCATTTTCCAATACCCTGAATAACTACTACCCGAAATAACACTATTGTTTTGCGCAACTAACAGTGTGTCAACATATAGTTTTATACCTAGAGGTGATAAACTAGCTGAAACCATGTGCCAACTGTCATCGTTATAAGAGGCAGTACTACTAATTATGTGTTTTGTACCTGATTCTACACCAAAATGAATTCGCCCTGAATGATCTAAATATAAATGTCGGTCGTAATTTGTACTCGTCTCTGTAAACCGTTGTTCATCAAAACCAATTAATTTACCACTTTTTGTTGTTTTAAACCATAGTGAAATAGTGAAAGTATCAGGATGTTCAAACAATTTAGAAGTATAGATATAATCATCTTGTCCATCAAATAAAAAGGCTGATAATTTGTCATTTCTGTCTTTTGTTTGATTTGCATTAAATATTCCTGCATAATTATTGTTTCCACTTTCATCAATACCCCAGTTATCAAAAGGCCACCAACTTTTTAAACTATCTTTACTTATATCTAATATATCGCCGTTTTCTTTTGCAGAATGAAGCTCGGTAATTTCTATGGGATTTGATTTTATGGTACAGCTTAGGTTTGTTACTTCAGCACGGTAGATCCCGCTTGTTCCTGCCTCATAATCTAAAGAGCTTGCACCTGCTATGCTATCATTATTATTTGTCCACTGATAACTATATCCTGTACCTGTTGATAGTTGAAGAGTTACGCTGCCCCCTTCGCAAAAGGTAGTATCGCTTAGCGCAGCTATTTCTGCACTTGTAGGTTTTGGGCTAAATGTTACCTGAATTCCGTCTGATTCATTGATACAATTATTTTCATTGATTTTGACTGAATAAAGCCCTGTTTCGTTTGCTGCAAAACCTGAATTGATTGCATCAGGGATTTCTATACCATCTTTTAACCACTGAAAATTAGGGTAGCCCCAATCTGTATAAAGATATGCTCCGTGGTCACCATCACATTTATTTACAGAAGATCCAGCGGTAATTACTGGATTTGGACATTCTGTGGGGTATTTTAAACGAATAGAGTACTCACCTTCAGAGTTTCCCATATCTGAATTGCCATCAATAACCAGGTAATAAGTAACACCACCGGTTACATGAAACGATTGTGTTGTGGATGTATCTTCAGGATTCCAAATTCCAAAAGTATTTACACAGGCATTTTCGTTACATGCAGATAGTAGCAGAACAAAAGTTGTTC
>JAOZNO010000480.1 GCA_029933755.1 Bacteroidales bacterium
TCCCAGTTTATCAAGTCTTGATGCTACAAGCAATCCTTCATTAACATGCATTCAGGTAGATGATGTTGCAGCCGCTGTTGCAGAGCCAAATTGGGACGAAGATAATGATGCATTTTATAATCTGGATTGTAGTTCCAACAAAACTTATGTACCTGATGATAATTTTGAACAGGCATTAATTAATCTTGGGCTTGATAAAGGAGGCTTGGATAATTTTGTAATAAGCGATTCTATAAATACAATTACAGTTTTAGATATCAGTGGTCAGAACATCATTGATCTAACAGGTATTGAAGCTTTTGTTGCTTTGGATACTTTGGACTGTTCAGAGAATAAATTAAATTCACTGAATATTAGTGCAATTACTAACTTGAAAAAGCTATCGTGTAATAGTAACTATTTAAGTAGTCTGGATGTTGGCAGCAATACCTTACTTACTAAATTAATTTGTGGCGGCAATAATTTAAACAGCCTTGATGTTAGCATGAATTTAGTTTTACAGCAATTGAGCTGTGATGCTAATTACTTAACGGGTATTGATATTAGTCTTAATACAGCATTAGAAATCTTAAATTGTAATTCTAATTATATTGTAAATAGCGGCTTAGATATTAGCAATAATACCAGCCTGATACAATTGTTCTGTTCTAATAATAAACTAAGCTCCATTGATGTATCTACAAATTCATTATTGTTTGAATTAGATTGCGCCAATAACCAAATCACTCAATTAAGTCTTGAAACTAATATTGATTTAGTTCGATTGGATTGTTCGATAAATAAACTTAATAATTTAGATGTAAGTTTAAATACATTATTATTAAATGTTAATTGCAATAATAATTTGATAAACAGTTTAGATTTTAATCAAAACTCCTTTTTAAGATATTTAAGCTGCAATAATAATGTATTAACAGATATTAATGTTAACAGTAATGATTCAATAAGGGAACTATCAGCATCAAACAACAAGTTAACACAAATTATAGTAGATAACAACCACTTTCTTAGAACGTTAAATCTGGCTGACAACCAACTTGATAGTTTGATTTTAACTGGAAATGATTCTTTACGAATTTTGTCATGTACCAACAATAATTTACCCAATTTAAATGTAAACAATAATCTATTGTTAAATACCCTGAATTGTGATAATAACCTTTTAGACAGCCTCATTATTACTGGTAACGATTCAATTGTTAAATTATCCTGTTCAAAGAATAATTTAGAAAACCTTAAGCTCATAAATAATCTAATAATACGGGATTTATATATAGATGATAATAAATTAACTGAATTGGATATCAGTGTCAATGATTCTTTAAGAAAAGTTTCATGTGCCAATAATCAAATAGTAAGCCTAAATTTTAGTAACAATATTTATTTAACATCGATAACATGTCCATCAAATCAATTATCAAGTTTAAATGTTCAAAATGGGAATAATGGGATATTGAAAACATTTTATTCACGAAACAACCCTCATTTAACATGCATAGAGATTGATAATGAATCAAATATTGGTGGTTCCTGGGAAAAAGATGAAACTGCCAACTATGCTGAAAATTGTCATTATCACGAAACTTATGTGCCAGACGATAATTTCGAAGCTGCATTGTCTACAATTTTAGGAGAAGCAAGTAATAATAATGACGATTATATTCCCACGGTAGATATTGAAGTCATTACATCTTTGGATATCAATAACCAAAACATATCAGATATAACCGGACTACAGGATTTTGCAGCAATAAATTTATTTAATTGTAGCGGAAATCAAATAGACAGTCTGGATGTTAGTCAAAACACTAATTTAACAAGTTTAATTTGTGCTAATAATCAGTTAGATAGTTTAGATTTTATTAGTAACACTGCCTTAGAAGTATTAGATTTTAGCTCCAATCAATTAACAGAAATAGATGTAAGTTATCTTACAGTCTTAACAAGTTTGGATTGTAGTAGTAATGTGTTTACCAGCTTAGACTTAAGTAATAATGGAAATTTAACATCCGTGAACATCGCTTCTAACCAATTAGCAAGCCTACATGTAAACAATGGGAACAATACCATTTTAACAACATTTAATGCAACAAATAATCCAGATTTAACATGTATAGAAGTTGATGATCCGGCAATGGCAAACAGTGGTGCGGAAGTTTATGCATCGTGGCAAATTGACGCCATTGTTTCTTTTAGTGAAAATTGCCATTATAATGAAACCTATGTGCCGGATGATTCCTTTGAACAAGCTTTAATTGATTTTGGGTATGATTATTCCGGAACTTCACCCTTAGACGACTATGTGCCTACAGCGAAAATAAATACACTCACGTATTTAAGTATCAAGAACAAGGGTATTTCAGATTTAACAGGAATTGAAGATTTTAATAATTTAATAACCTTAAATTGCAGCAATAACCTTTTAACTAGTTTAAATTTCAGTAATAACTTAGCAATAGAAAGTCTGATTTGTTCAAGTAACCAATTAACGAGCTTGGAAATATCGTCAAATACAATATTAAGGAAACTTGAAATTAATGATAATTTATTTACAAGCATTGAT
This sequence comes from Bacteroidales bacterium, assembly GCA_029933755.1. Classification (GTDB taxonomy): domain Bacteria; phylum Bacteroidota; class Bacteroidia; order Bacteroidales; family NBLH01; genus NBLH01. The sequence continues at coordinate 2,564 of JAOZNO010000480.1, forward strand.
TTAAGCAATAATGATTCTTTAAGAACACTGGATTGTTCATTAAACCAATTAACCCATCTTAATATTCTAAACAATACAGCCTTAATTTCGGTTAATTGTTCTTCAAACAACCTGATAAGTGTGGATGCAAATAATGGATACAATAATGTTTTATCAAATTTTGATCTTAGGGATAATCCCGACCTACGGTGTATTTTGGTTGATGATATTAGTGCATCACAAGGATATTCCGGTTGGTATAAAGACCCTACTGCTTTCTATAAACTAGAATGTAATGATGATGATAATGATGGGGTTATAGATTCAGAGGATCAATGCCCCAACACTCCTTTTGGTGATTTTGTTGATTTGTTCGGTTGTACTGTATTTATATTGCCTTCAGACAATTATACCATTTATGCCAAAAGTGAAACATGCAAAAGTGGGAATAATGGTTTAATCAATATTAGTGCTGTTGAAACACTTAATTATTATGTAACACTTATAGGAATTGAAGATACTGTTTCTCATTATTTTACTGATCATTTAGAAATAAGAAACCTGAGAGCCGGAGCGTATGAACTTTGTATTACAGTTGAAAATGAGCCTGATTATTTACAATGTTATAATATTGTGATTACTGAACCTGATGATTTAGATGTGCAACTAAAATTGAATCGTACTGAGAAATCAGTTTTGCTGAAAATATCTGGTGGAATTAATTATACAATAGATTTGAATGGATTGGTTTTCACTACAACAGACACGGAGATAAAATTATATCTTGATAAAGGTAAAAATACCATCTCAATAAAAACAGATGTGAACTGCCAGGGTATTTTTAACGAAACTCTATTTTTAGCAGAAGAACCTATTATATTTCCAAACCCATTTAAAGATTATTTTAATATATATTTAGGAGAAATAGATGGTGAAAATATCAATGTGAAAATGTACTCCCATTCAGGGCAGTTAATTCAATCAAAACAATACAAGAATCAAAATGGAATAATTGAAATCAATACTTCAGGTTTAAAATCTGGTAATTATTATTTGTCAGTAAAGTCTGATACGTTCCAGTCAACATTTAAGATAATAAAAGAATAAATCGATTATGAAAAAAGAAGTATTCCTCATATATTTGATATTAATACTATTTGCCTGCAACAAAGGTAATTCAGACCTAACAACCTCTAGGAATCCAACTGTAGTTAATTTAATTTTTCCTTTTGAAAATTCTGAGTGTAATGTAGGAACTGACTCAACAGAAACAGAAAGTACTGTAATATTTGAATGGAGCGCAGGACTGAATACAGACGAGTATGAATTAAGCCTTACAAATTTAAGTACAGGGGATAGTACCACACATACTACAAGCGAAATAAATATTTCTATTAGACTAATCCGGTCAACACCCTATTCATGGTATATCATTTCAAAATCTAATACAGCAGAAACAACCGCCCAAAGTGTTAGATGGAAATTTTACAATGCCGGTGAAGGAATT
>JAOZNO010000481.1 GCA_029933755.1 Bacteroidales bacterium
TATTTCAATTGCCATTCCCGGAAAATATACAACGGCAAACCTATTGTTAAGCATTGCTTATCCTAATGCAAAGAATAAAAAAGAGTACCTGTTTTCAGATATCGAGGAAGCAATTTTATCAAACGAAGTGGATGCAGGCCTAATTATCCATGAAAATCGTTTTACTTATGAACAAAAAGAACTAAAAAAGATAATAGACCTTGGTGAGTTTTGGGAAACGAAAACAAATTTACCTATTCCACTTGGTGGCATTGTGGTAAACCGAAAATTACCACTTGAAGTACAGCAAAAAGTAAATCGTGTGTTACGGAAAAGTCTTGAATATGCCTATGAAAATCCTAACGCAGCATTACCCTTTATTAAGCAATATTCACAAGAAATGGATGAAGAGGTAATGTACAAACACATTGAGTTGTACGTAAATAAATACTCTTTGAATTTAGGCGAAGAAGGTAAAAAAGCAATTCATGAGCTTTATCGAACTGCTGCGAAGTTAAATGTTATTCCTGAAATAGCGGATGAAATATTTCTGCCCACTTGACATTTATAAAATAAAGCTGTAAATTTGAATAAGCTTTAATCCCTAAAATAAAAACCATGAAGTTACTTTTCAGTACATTCTTAGTCCTCTCATTTGTTGTTATAGTCTCGGCACAAAACACTACCAATAAACAACTTTTAGGTAACTGGCAGTATACAAACCAATACGGAACGAGCACCTTATTTTTTCAATCGGGTAACCAACTTGTATTAGACGGTGTACCGGCAAGTTATACCGCTTCGGCAACAGTAATTCAGGTTTTTACCGATGGCCAATATTGGAATTACCCTTACAGGCTATCAGGTAATGTTTTATCTGTTACTTTCCCAGGAGGATCTGTTGTAAACTATAAAAAGAACAATTCAAAAACCAGTAGCAATACAAGCATCAAGGGCAAAGTGTACTTACTTAACGGAACTTTTTGCAGTTATAGTGGCAGTTCATCAAGTTATAGCAGTTACAGTAGTACCACTAAAGTGTACTTTGACGGCAAAGGTAGTTTTCAGTATAAATCTGAAACATCTTTCAGTAGTAACGATGGATCGTACAGCAATGACGGTAACGATGGTGTAAGCACAGGACGATACGATATTAAAGGGAACAGTATTGTCCTATATTTTCCGGATGGCACAACCGGATATGCAGATGTTTATTTTAAACAGGACAATGGCAGCATTAGCGAAATAAAATATGATGGTACAATATATGCTAAAAATTTATGTGATTAAAGCTTTTCGTCTACATCCTCTTTGCCTTAAAAAAATCTTTAATTAAAATTGAACACTCATTTTCTAAGACTCCAGAGACGACTTCTGTTTTTGGGTGCAAAATATTGGTTTTAAGCTTTTGATAACCTCTTTTTTCATCTGTGGCAGCAAATACTATTTTCCCAATTTGCGACCAATACGCAGCTCCGGCACACATGGTACAAGGCTCAAGCGTTACATATAAAACACAGTCATTCAAATATTTTGCTCCAAGATATTCTGTTGCAGCTGTAAAAGCCTGCATCTCAGCATGTGCTGTGGGGTCGTTTAAGGTTTCTGTGAGATTATGCCCCCGTGCAATAATTTTATTATTTGAAACGATTACAGCACCAATGGGCACTTCCTTGGCATCAAAGGCTTTATGGGCTTCTTTCAAGGCCTCTTTCATAAAATACTCATCGGTAAAAATAATTTCAGACATTACAATAATATTAACGATTAAACTGAGAGGCCAAAGATAATCAATAATATAATATGTATATTTAAATAAAAAGCCTTAAAATGAACCTAACTAAAAGTAGGCTAATTTTAAGACTTTTAAAATTTACTCAATAAAAACTTACTCAATAATAAAACACCGGGTAAATACAACACCCATAATCATATCAAACCCATCACATTTACCTTTTAAAGTTATTTTATCACCAAGTTTTAGGGCATCTATAACCGATTTATGGTTGTCAATTGTCACACTATCTAATGCACAACTTACTCCTTCCATTTCATCATTTAAAACTACCGATACTTGATACCCATCTATAGATAGCTCAGCAATTTCACCATTAACTTGTATTACCTTATCAGCAAACTTTAGGTTTGATGCTTCTTCATCGTTACTGTACTCACTATAAAGTGCTGTGGCATCCATTGTATAGGAAGGTGTTTCATCTTCAACATTACGATGTGGCTTATTAAACACATAATATACAGTTGATAAACCTGTTACCAATCCAAGCACTGCAATAATCAGAAATATTTTAAGACCTTTTTTCATAGTCGTTATTTATTATATGGTTTATAATCAAAATGTATTTTCAACAAAATATCATCTTTAATTGCTTTCTTATAAGCTGGTTCTACTTTTACACCATAAGCTTTTAGAGAAACGGGAAAGTCTGATTTAGCTGAAATTTCACCATTTTTTATTACTAAGCTTCCTTTTTCTTTAATATAATTAGTTACACCATGTATCGTTAACTTTCCTTCAATCATAATATCGTATTTTCCATCTTTTGAAAAGTCAATTTTCTTATAATCAGTAATTTTTCCTTTAAAAATTGATTTAGGGAATTTATGAGCTTCTAAATAGTTTTCATTAAAATGTTCTTCAACCAAAGCTTCCTCAAATTTAAAAGAACGAATTAGCGTTGATGAAACAACTTCACCCGTTTCAGTATTTAAAATACTAGCTACTTTTTTATTCACACCTTCTATTATAAATAATGGCGTTTCTGAGTATATTTCTATGGTTCCTGTTTTAGTAATATACTTTTGCGCAAATGAACTAAGCAAAGAACCAGTAAAAATTATTAATAATATATATTTTAATTTCATGTGTATATTTTTAAACTGTTTTTAATTGCCACATAGCCTGTTCCGCTACTGCGGAAGTACCATCCCGAAAAAATTGGGACTTGTTTCATGTGTTTATTTTTTAATTGTTTTTTAATAAATTAATGCTTTTCCGATCTCTTTCTAATAGCAAATACTCTTGACATATTGAATCCAAAATAAATTCCACCGTCAGCCCAGCTACCTTTTGTTTCAGCAATAAACCCTTTTTCAACCATAGGTTGTGAGTTGGTAAGAAATAACTGAAAAATATGACCACCAGTCTCAATATCAAAACCAACAGATAAAGGGTTAAAGAACTCTTCGCTATCAGCAGTATGGCTTGCATAAAAATATTCGAAAGTAAATGCAACTCTTCTGGCAAATTTATATCTTCCACCAAAACCAATTGCGTAAACATCGTTTTCTTCATCAGCATTAACCAAATTACGATGTACAAAAGATGGTGATAATTGCAAGGAAATTTTTTCGCTGAATTTGCGGGCAACTAAAAGCTGGTGAGCAAAAGCCAGCCTGTTTACAAAAATATCTTCTATATTAGGGTCAGTTACTTTAAGTGAATTAATTGACATATTAGTATAGTAAGAAACTGAAACCGGCATTACTTTTAGACCTTTAGACTGGCGCAGTATTCTAAACTTTAAAGATCCATCATATGTTTTCTGATAAGTTCCACGCCTGACACCAACCATTAGCCAATCAGTAGCACCATATTCAAAACACAAATTAATTAATGCATTATCCAAGCCCCATAGCTCATATGCACCTTTATTAACTTCACCAAAACGGTGATTAATTCTAAAATCCAGTTGGCGCTTTTTCATTTGCTCAATGGAATGCCCATTTATTATTCGCGTAGTTTTAAAGGTATAAGCTGTATAATCAACTTCTTCTTCAACCTCTTCATCCAAAATATCCAATAAATCATCCTGAGCAGAAAGGTTTATTTGAATTAAGGACATTAATAGTATAACAAAAGTATATCTGATTAAATTATTTTTTAACATATGCTCTAGTTTTAAATTAATTACTAATTAGTGTTTGTCTATAAAGTCTGACTTCTGCGTTGTTGCTCAAAATCTAAATCCTCAAATACACTAGTATTCCGCCGTTTAGATTTATCACACGCCCCCGATAAAAATACGGGGCAGGCTTTAAATTCGAA
>JAOZNO010000482.1:0-2086 GCA_029933755.1 Bacteroidales bacterium
ATAAGAATAATACTTTAGCATATAGCAGAAATTATGAAGGACAGGAAATTGTTGCTGCTTTTAACAAATCTTTAGAGCAAAAAATATTGGAAATACCTGTAAAAAAGAATGGTACTTATAAAAATGCTTTAAATAAAACTGAAGTTTTTGAAGCCAAAAATGGGATTTTAAAAATTGAATTAGCCGGCGAAAAAGCGGTTATTTTAGTGAATTAAACCCACTAGTGGGATTTAAAAAAGGTAGTGGGGCAACTGTATTAATTGCCCCACCACCAACCTATTAACCTAAACACCAAACCTCAAAAGAAGTTTAGTTTCTTGAGTCTAATCCAACATTAATTTTCCATCTTTTATTACCACTTTGCCATCAATTTTAACCGTGGCATTGGTTATTGGAAATAAGTAGCCACTACTAACCTTATTTTCCCCTCCCCATTTTGAATTATCACCAAATATTATGTAAACCATGCCCCCGGCAATGTTGTGCCTGTAATCGACATTATCACCCATTACTTTCATTTCAGGATTTAACCCAATTTGAAACCCACTGATTGTATCTATTGGCCCGATATACTCACTCCATAGTTTCAATAAGATTTCTTCCCCCTTATCAGCTTTTAGTTTAGATAATTTTCCTTTTTTCACCTTAAAAGAAATATTTTCGATTTTTTCTTTGGTTTTAAAACTTAGTATATCTTTGGGAACAAATACTTTACCATTACCTGAATTTTCTACAACAGAAACATAAAACCTCCCGGCTGGAAAATTCACCCAACGATCAGAAAACACTTCACTTTTTTCTTCATTTTTATCAACAATGCCATCGTTAATAAAACATTTCCTACCTGTAACTGAAAAGCTAATTTTTGTTCCCTTTGGAGAAGTGACTTCAACATTTTTTGAATTTTCAAATAGCTTTTCAAGTGTTTTTGCATTTTGGGCAATTTTTTTATAATCAGCACTAATGGCTTTCCAGTACATTTTTTTATAGATATTAAAGTCAGCTTCATCATAAGCAATCATACTTTTATTAGGATAAGATATATATCCACCACGAATACCGGAAGCACCAAAAATCTTGTTAGTGGCCTGATTTCCTTTTTTAATTTTAGCTATATTTTCTTTTGGAACGTCCTTAACAATTGCTTCATAATCCTCCATTCTTGGTAAATAAATTTCAACATCAACAATTTTCAGCAAACCTTCATAAAATGTATCGTATAAGCCAATATAATTATCAGGAACATTCTGATAAAATGATCTGAACATTTTATCAGTATTCATTACTGGAAACGCAACTGCACCCAACTTGGTAGCTTCTATTGTAAATGCCTCAAACAAGTCCATAGTGTGTTGTCCTCCAACAATCAAAACAACATCGCCATTTTGCACGTTAAAGGATTCTTGCAAAACTCTTTTAGCTAGTTCATTATTGTCTAATTCCTGTGCACTAATCAGGCTTATTGAAAAAATAAAAAAAAGTGCTGCGAAAATAATTTGTTTTGTTTTCATAATTTGTTTGTTTTAAAGGTTATTACTTCGTTATAGTTATTTCAAGCCAATTCCCATCTTCAATTATTTTTTGTTCATATTTTACGCCCAAATAGTTAGCAATTGTTTTAAACAGACCATCGTATATTGTCATTAATTCCTCATAATCTATACCTATATAGGCATTGCTTTCAGTAATTTTTTTAAGATTAGAAGGGGTTTTAAACTTAAATATGTCATCAGTTTGCTTAATGATTTGTATCGCCTTACTACTTGAAGCACGCCAGGTCTCCCAGTTTAAAAGCAAGCCTTTTACAAAACCATCAAAACCGCCGTCTTTATCCCATGTAAGCTTAGAAAACTCCCCAAAATACTCCCCATATTCTTTTGCTGTCATCCCTTGTGATTTGGCATATTTAAATCCAATTATTGCTGTATGATTTAATTGCCAAATTACTCGCTGGTGTTTTTGTGTATCTGTTAATTTAGTGACCGTGATTTTGTCCTGTGCACTAATCAGGCTAACTGAAAAAATAAAAATAAGTGCTGCGAAAATAATTTGTTTTGTTTTCATAATTTATTTGTTTTTAAGGATT
>JAOZNO010000482.1:2186-4041 GCA_029933755.1 Bacteroidales bacterium
AAGTGCTGCGAAAATAATTTGTTTTGTTTTCATAATTTATTTGTTTTTAAGGATTAAAATTGTATTATAAAAATTATTCTCTTTTTTTCACTTCTGGTTGACCAACCATGGTAGAGTGTGCAAAGCAGGCCTTCCATATTCCCTCTTCTTTAGTGAAATTAGCACTTTCTACCCAATGTATCTTAATTTCAGTAGTATCTGTTAAAATGGTACCAGTGTTATGATAAAAAATCCAAGCCATCGAATCATCAACTTCTGTTCTTTTAAAATCAAAAGAATAGTTTATTTCTGTTCCACTCCAATATAATTCCATTGCATTTATTAAACTGTCATTATTCCAAACAAGACCATTTTCAAGTAAAATGAAATCATTTGTTGATAATACTCTAATACCGTCCCAGTCTCTTTGAGCAAGAGAGTTAAAGTAGCTAGTTAGCGTATTTTGCACTTTAATTTTTTCAGCTTCAATATCTTTTTTTTCTACTTTATCATTACAATTAATAAAGAAAATGAAAAGTAATGCGATGTAAATAATTTGTTTTGTTTTCATAATTTGTTTACTTTAAAGGTTTGTATATAAATTATATTGTTTATAAATACTCGTTATTCTTCGTCATTGCGACGAAGGAAGCAATCCCCCAATGTACCAACAGCAGCCAGTTAAAACGATTCCCTGCTATTTGTTCTATGCCTTGTTCTTTTAATTTTCTACATAGCTTAATTGCAGGGGATTGCTTCATCCGCCAACTGGCTGATTTGCAATGACGAGCATTTGGCTAGCAATTGCTTACGCCTGAATATGACCCCAAACCTTCCGGAGTACCGGAACAGGCTCTGATAGGGGCTTTTACCTCTCAGCTTAATAAAAAGTCCCCAATTAATGATTAAACTTTTTTATTAAGCTGTGCGGCAAAGTCCCCCTTCGGGGGGATTTAGGGGGTCTTTTGACTTGCAACAATCATTTAGCCAAGCTTTTTTAAACTTTTTGTTTCATAAAATACTATTTTATTGAGGGCTTCACTTTGAGTGAAACCCTCAATTTAATTAGATGCTTTTATACTTATGTATTATGGACAATTAATTACTTCAAGATTAATTGAGAAATTAAACTTTACCGGACCCTCAAGATTCCACCAGAGATCCATTTCCGGCTCCGGGTTTACTTGTTTACCCATAAAGTGTGTATAGGCATAGAGCTTGTTTCCATCAAAATATCCTTTATAATTTAAGGCACCTTTATTTATGCCCGATCCATAGATAATACAGCCTGTATGATCGAATATCTGGCCTAATACATCACCCCGGACAGTTCCTAATTCCCACCATGTTTCCGGCCAGGAAAACATAATAACTCCACCGGGAGTAATTTTCACATTAAAGCTGATTTTTCTATAAAGCATTAAAGAACCATCCGGTAGTGGAACCGATTCTTCCGTGTCAAGTATATAATTCTGACCATCAACATGTGTGAGTTTTGCTGTCATCAGTAGGAAATTAAGTTCCGAATCAGAAACTAGCCTATGCTCTTTTGCTGTATAAGCACCAAAATTGGAAGTTCCTTCAAAGCAAACTGTTTCGGTATACACCCTTGTCTTTTTCAATGTAACATCATTAGAGCTTTTATCAGTTATTTTAAGTGGAAGAGGACTTTCCTCCTTACTGCAACTGAATACTAAGAACATTATCAGCAAAAAGCTGAAAATTTTAATGCCTGAGGCATTTTTTACAAATAAATTTTTCATAGTAGTGTTTTTTTTAATTAATAAATACGAGAAATTATTAAAGAGAATTGCATCTAATCCAATAGATTTTGAAATCAGAAATATTTTATCTACTGCCATAGATTCTTTACCTA
>JAOZNO010000483.1 GCA_029933755.1 Bacteroidales bacterium
GATCAACAAATTTGTAGTAATCAAACAACAGTTACTGCACAGCCATTAAATCCAATTTGGGGTACAACAGGATTATGGACAGTGCAAAATGGTGCTGGTATTTTTACTAGTCCGAGTATGGAGAATACATTAATTACCGGATTAGCAAATGGAGATAACAGACTACGCTGGACTATTACTAAAGGAGCATGTGTTTCATATGATGAAATAATGGTCACAAATAATGATCCTGTTATTTCTGCCGGAACAAATCAAACTACATGTGATGACTTTATTACCCTTAGTGCTACACCATTAAGTGCTACAGGTGTTGGACTCTGGTCTGGTGGAGGTGTTACAACAACTATAGTTGTTCCAAGCTTAGAGACTACTCTTGTTACAGGTCTTGCACAAGGAACAAATACTTTTGCATGGACGGTTACAGATAATGGATGTTCGGGTACATCAACTGTTGTGATTATAAGTAATTACTTTACTGCCATAGCAGGACCAAATCAAGTAGTAACAGTTGATAATACAGTAATGGCTGCACAGTTACCTGATGTTACAGCAACTGGTGCATGGTCGGTATTCTCAGGAAGTGGTAATTTGGCTGATATTACAAATCCAACTGAATCGGTTACAAATCTTGGCTACGGAGTTAATACATTCCGTTGGACAGTTAGCTGGAATAGTTGTACATCTAATGCTGATGTTAATATTACTTATAATGCTATAAGTGCAGAAGCAGGAGCTCAGCAAGTTATATGTTCTGATATTACCTATTTGGCAGCAACTGATCCATTCCCAGGAACAGGAACATGGTCAATAATTAGTGGAAGTGCGGTATTTGATGATATTCATGATCCGAATTCTCGTGTTACAGATATTCAGCCGGGTAGTGTTAATGTATTCCGTTGGACTGTTGAAATTGGTGGTTATGAAGAATTTGATGATGTAACGGTATTAAATAGTGAGTTTAGTATTTCTGCGGGTATTGATAAAGAAGAGTGTGGAGGCGGAACGGTAATGACAGCAGAGGATCCTGGCTCAGGAACAGGTACATGGTCAGTACTTGCCGGTGGTGGTAATTTTGATGATAATACATTGAATACTACTATGGTTAATAATATGGCCGAAGGAATCAATTTATATGTTTGGTTTGTACTGAAACCTACAGGTTGTTTTAATAGTGATACGGTTCAGATTACTTATAATTTGCCTCCAACCGCTGCATTTGAGGTAGATCCAGCATCTGGTTGTACACCTGTAGATGTAACGATTACAAATACTTCAATTAATGGTGTTTCTTATCGTTGGGATTTTGCGGATAGATTTTTAGAAGAAACAACTCTTACATCTTATGATACAACCTTTACATCTCAATTTGATAGTGATTCTATTTACACTATTCAATTGGTTGCTACATCAGGTAAAGGATGTACTGATACAGTATCTCATACGGTAACAGCATACGGAATTCCAAATGTGAATTTTGCAGCTTCTCCTATTACACAACTGTATCCGAGGGCAACTATAAATATCGAAAATTTGAGTGGCTCTGGTTATGTTGACTATCAGTGGGACTTTGGTGATTCAAACAGCAGGCTTGACGGGGTAATGGTTGAGAGTTTTTCACATACTTATAGTACGTGGGGTGATTTTGAAATAACACTTTCAATATTCTCAAATAGTTGTTCTGACATTGCAAGCCAATGGATACACATAATAGCACCACAACCGGTAACTACAATAAATCCTGGATTAAGAGCTTCAGGTTGTGAGGATTTATCTGTTGATTTCCAGGCTTATACAAATTATGCTGATACATTCTATTGGGACTTTGGAGATGGTGGAAGTTCTACTTTGGAAAACCCACCATATATATATGATACTCCGGGAACGTATGTTGTAACTTTATCAGCAGGTGGTCCGGGTACAAATGGTGAGCTAGTTGAAGTAAGGAAAGATACAGTTGTTGTATTTATTGTGCCTATTGCTGATTTTGAGGCTCTTCCGGATACGGTAATGCTTCCGGATCAACCGGTTATTTGCCATAATAATTCAGTTAATGGTGACAGATATCAATGGAACTTTGGTAGTATTGGCGATTCTTTATCAACAGAAAAAAGCCCTGTACATTATTATACAGAACCGGGTATATATAGTATAGGACTGGATGTTTGGACAGTAAATGGCTGTCATGCATTTTTCGAAAGTCCTTATCCTATTGTGGTTGAACCTGCAGGAACATTCCAGTTCCCTAATGCATTTAATCCATATAGTGGTTATGAATTAAATAAGGTGTTTAAGCCATTATATAGGGGAATTAGAGAATATACATTAGAAATATTTAACCGATGGGGTGAAAAGATATTTGAAAGTACCGATCCTGAAGTTGGATGGGATGGTTATATTGATGGTAAAATCGGTGCTCAGGATGTGTATGCCTGGAAGCTTGTAGGTAAATACAGAAATGGAACACTTTTCAAAGCAACGGGAAATGTTACTTTGCTTAGATAACTGAAAATAGTTTTATACTTTTAAAAAGTGGTAGTATTTATGCTATCACTTTTTTTATTTTAAATTAGAAAATCAGTAATGTGTTCGTTATAGCTTGTTTTTAAAGCTTCATGTTGTTATTATTTTAAGAAAAATAAATGTAAAATTCCAAAGTCAGCTATTATTTAAAAAAAAAATGTTTATTTTGGTACTTATTTTGATATAGTTTAATCGTCTGACCTGAATCATATCAGGTTCATTAAATTATAGACTTTTAGCTGATTATAAAGCATAATCTAATATATTATAAAAAATATACTATTAGTTGCATTGTACCGTTAATTATACAATAGAAAAGTAAATTGAATACGTTTTGAAAAAAAGAAATCTTGTTTTACTTGTTTACATACTAATTATTTCAACACAGCTTAGTTCGCAAAAGGTTCAGTTTTCTCAATTTTATGCTGCTCCTTTAGTGTTAAGTCCGTCATATACTGGTATGATTGATGGTAGTAGAATTGTTATGAATTACCGTGATCAATGGCCAAGTATTCCGGGTACTTTTACTACTTATGCTTTTTCTTATGATCAATATTTTTCAAGAATAAAAAGTGGAATGGGCTTATCTGTTGTTAGAGATCAGGCTGGAACAGGAAATTTGAATTTAACTGATATAAGCTTGTTGTATTCATATGATATAACTGTTTCAAGGCATTGGCATGTACGCCCTGGGATTGCTTTTAAGTATGGACAAAGAGGTATTGAAATTGCAAAATTAATATTTGGTGATCAGCTTGAATTAGATGGGAATCATTCAACAAGCTCAAATGAATACATAACAACTTTAAATAAAACTGGCTATATAGATGTAGATGCTTCAGCATTGGCATATTCAAGTAAGTATTGGGCGGGGTTTACGGTTTCTCATCTTATGCGGCCTAATCAATCATTGATTAATATCGATAGTAGAGTACCAATGAAATGGACTGTCTTTGGAGGCTATAGGCTTCCAATTAAAGGAAATAGTCGTAGAAGCCATGAAATAACAGAAAGTGTAACTTTTTCAATGTTATACCAATATCAGGACAAGCATGACCAGCTGGATATTGGTGCTTATTGGAAAAAACAACCTTTTACATTAGGTCTTTGGTTTAGAGGCTTGCCGGTAGCCGGAATTCAGCAAGGATATGAAGCTATAGATGCAGTAATTGTTTTAATAGGTTTTCAGGTTTATGATCTTAAATTTGGATATAGTTACGACTATACTCTTTCCGGATTACTTGGTAATACCGGAGGATCTCATGAGGTTTCACTGATGTATGAGTTTAATAAAAATGCAAAATTAAAAAGAAAAAGGAGACAGGTTACTATTCCTTGTCCTGATTTTTAATAAGCGAAACTGCAAAAAAGAAAAGGTCCTATTGCAAATTTAGTGGGTATCTAATTAAAATATATGTTGGTTATTTGTTTATGTCCCTATATACTGCTTAATTATGCTACTTATAAACAAATTAACGGATAACCATGGTGGATTTTACTGGAAATTACCTCATGGG
>JAOZNO010000484.1 GCA_029933755.1 Bacteroidales bacterium
AAAATAAATAATCTAGCTATGATACCCCGTCCGCTTGCGGCGGGGTAGTTCATTTCACGCTGTGACTACCCGCTCGTTAACTGCTGACTTTCAGGTGTAAGGTGTAAGGTGTATTTTAAAAGGATTATTAATATCCATAATTAAATAAATAGCAGACTTTGCAGATTCAAAAAAAAGCCTGCATTTTTGCAGGCTAAAAAATTTAATTTTTAAAATAGATTCTTTATTTCCCATTAATTTCTTTTTCGTATTGTATTATCAAATCCTCAGCACGCTCTACCATCTGACGGGAACCAACATAAAAGGGAACTCGTTGATGTAAAGAGTCCGGTTTAATATCCAAAATTCGTCTACCTCTTCCATCAGTTGCTTTCCCACCTGCTTGTTCAGCTAAATAGGATATTGGGTTGCATTCATACAGTAATCTTAATTTTCCTTTTGGGTAGGTTGCAGTGCTTGGATATAAAAATATTCCGCCTTTTAACAGGTTTCTATGAAAATCAGCAACAAGTGAGCCAATATACCTTGAAGAAAATGGTCGGTTGGTCTCTTCATCATTTTCCTGACAATATTTTAAATACCGTTTAACACCCTCCGGGAATTTTATATAGTTCCCTTCATTTATAGAGTAAATACTCCCATTTTGAGGAGTTTGAATGTTATAATGTGACAAGCAAAATTCACCAATTGAAGGATCAAGCGTAAAACCATTAACCCCTCGGCCAGTTGTATATACCATCATTGTTGAAGACCCATAAATAATATAACCGGCAGCAACTTGTTTTGTTCCCTCCTGTAAAAAATCTTCCAACTTTGCTTTGTGCCCAATAGGCGAAAGTCTCCTGTAAATTGCAAAAATTGTACCGATTGAAACATTAACATCAATGTTTGAAGAACCATCCAAAGGATCCATAGTAACAATATACTTTCCATCTTTGGCTAATTCACCATCAAAAGTGATTATGTCCTGATTTTCTTCTGAGGCAATTCCACAACACTCTCCGCTAGCCATTAGTGCGCTAATAAACTGCTCATCTGCAAATACATCAAGTTTTTTTTGTATTTCACCCTGAACATTCATTTCGCCAATTTCACCTAAAATGTCAACAAGTCCAGCTTTATTTACTTCCCTGTGTACAATTTTAGAAGCTATTCCAATATGACTCAAAAGCCTTGAAAGCTCTCCTTTCGCATATGGGAATTCAGATTGTCTTTCAATGATAAACTCATTTAAAGTAAGAACTCTGTTTAGATTCATGTATTTAATAGTTAGGTTTGACTTTTCTTGTAAAATTAATAAAATTAAAAGGAATTTTTTGAATTTTTGACCTTTAATGATTTATAACATAGTCAATACTTTTCCTGATTTTGTAAAAGCCAGATAATCAAAGGGGTATTCAGCTGTTTTAAATGCAATAATTGTTTTGACTTTTGATAAAACAAAGGATATCTTTCAAGTTTTAATTAAACCCAATATATTTGCGCTCTTTTGAGAGATTATTCGCAATGGTTCAGAATAATTATATTAACCTGAATAATTAATCAGAAACTAGAGCCATATTATTTTTTAGTATTATGAAAGTATTCAAGTTTGGAGGTGCATCGGTTAGTAATGCAAAATCAATAATTAATTTATCAGATATATTAAAAAAGTACAACGGTAGTATTATTGTTGTTGTTTCTGCAATGGGTAAAACAACCCGTCAAATGGAACAAATTGTTGATGAATACTTCACTAATAGGAGTTTCTACGAAAGCCTGAACACACTCTTAAACATTCACGAAAAGTTAATTTTTGAACTTTTTAAGGATGAGAAATCGAATATATATACTGATTTTAAACTTCTAACACAAAGCCTTCAAGATAAATTGAGGATTAAACCTTCCACGAACTATGATTATGAATATGATCAGATTGTTGCTTTCGGTGAGTTATTTTCTACACGAATTGTTGAAGCATATTTGTGTCAGCGTGGGTTTAATAGTAAATGGGTGGATATCCGTGAATCAATAAAAACAGATAGTATATACAGAGATGCACGTATAAACTGGTCTTTGTCAGAAAAGCTAATAAAAGAGAATTTTGTATTTCAAAATCACCAAATATTGCTAACACAAGGTTTTATAGCATCAAATGAAAAAAATAGAACGACAACATTAGGTATTGAAGGTTCAGATTTCTCTGCTGCTATTTTAGCTTACGCTCTGGATGCTACTGAAATGGTAGTTTGGAAAGATGTACCAGGATTTTACAATTCTGATCCTAAATTATTCACAAAACTGGTTAAGTTAAATGCCGTTTCGTTTCACGAGGCCGTTGAATTAGCATACTATGGAGCAAAAATTATACATCCTAAAACGATAAAACCACTTCAAAATAAGAATATTCCATTATATGTTAAGTCTTTCAAAGAGCCTGAAACTTCAGGGACAGTTATAAGCCGTTCTACTGAGAATAAATGTGGTTTAGATCCTGAAGTACCTATTTTTATCACAAAAAATAATCAGGTGTTAATTTCAATTGCACCGCATGATTTCTCTTTTATTGCTGAAGATAACTTGAGTGCCATTTTTGCTTTACTAGCTCATTATCGTGTAAAAGTCAACTTAATGCAAAATTCTGCAATTAGTTTCTCTATTTGTGTTGATAATATAAAGGAACGAATTGAATTACTGCTGGAAGAACTGAAAAGTAACTATAAGGTGTTATATAATAATGAATTAACATTAGTTACCATTAGGCATTATAACCAGCAAACTATTGATGAATTGACAAATGATCGCAAAATCTTTATTCAACAAAAAAGCCGGCATACGGTGCGCTTTGTAGTTAAATAGACCATGCAAGACTGTCATCACGAGCGAAGCGAAGTAATCCGTAATTCAAAGTTCGTCATGGCGACAAAGAAAGCCATCCCCAATGTGCAAACTGAGCTTGTTTTGTCGTAGATTTTGTAGATGAATAGTCCCTTATATGTCCTTCTATGCCTTATATGGTTAAAAGTTTTATCTGGTTTTGTAGTAGATATAGACTCTTATATTTCCTTATATTCCTTATATGGTTCAATGTTTCTTGCCAAAATCAGCAATAATCTTATCTGTTAAAAAAGTAGCCAGTTTAATATTCGATTCATGTGTCCATCCGGCAATATGTGGACTAAGAACTACTTTGTCACTTTCTGTAAGGAATTGAAAGCTTTCATCTTTCTTAGATTGATGTATGTTTTCAAACGAACTTTGTTCATATTCCAAAACATCAAGTGCCGCACCAATAACCTTTCCTTTCTTTATTTGTTTAACTAAATCACTAGTTTTTACAACTTTCCCCCTTGCAGTATTAATAATGTATATGGGCTTTTTAAATTTGTCAATAAAATCATAATTAACCATAAACTCTGTTTTTGTTGTCAGAGGCACATGTATGCTTAGAATATCTGATTTAAGAAAAACTTCTTCTAATGAAACTTCTGAAACATAATCATTATCAAACCACTGTTTATACTTGTCATATGCAATTACATTAGCTTCAAAGCCCTTTAGTCTTTGTGCAAATGCACTACCCATATTCCCATAGCCAATAATTCCAATCGTTTTACCTTTAATTTCAAAACCACGATTTCCTTCCCTATTCCAAATTCCTCCTTTAACTTCTATATTTGCTATGCAAAGCCTATTAAATAAGGCTAAAAGCATTCCTAAAGCATGTTCTCCCACTGCATCACGGTTTCCTTCAGGGCTGTTGTAACATTTAATGCCTTTAGATTCTGCATATTCAATGTCAATATTCTCCATTCCTGCACCTACGCGTCCAATAAATTTAAGGCGTTGAGCTTTACTTAAAAGTTCCTTATTTAGTTTTATCCTACTCCTTATTATAATACCATCATAATTTTTAATCCTTTTAAAAATTTCTTCTTCGGGCAAATTAGGAAGGTAATCACAATCAAATCCCGCATTTTCTAATCTTTCTTTCAGAATAGGCTGTGTTGAATCAATAAATAAAACTTTCATTCATAAAGTTTAAGTGTGTTAGATTT
>JAOZNO010000485.1 GCA_029933755.1 Bacteroidales bacterium
ATAAAATTTACTTACCACAAATTCTGGGAAGAAGAACCAACACATAGAATTACAGAACCTTATGCCTTAAAAGAATTTAAAAACCGTTGGTATATACTTGCTAACGATCTAAAAGACGATATGATAAAAAGCTTTGCATTAGACCGCCTAAGCGAGTTTGAAATTACAAAAAACAAGTTTAGTACAATCAAAAAATTTAATGTAAACGAACATTACAAATACTGCTTTGGTATTATCAGTCCAAATGATTTAGAACTACAAGAAATCATTTTATCCTTTGACCCCTTTCAAGGCAAATACATTAAAACATTACCATTGCACGAAACACAGGAAATTCAAATTGATACTGAAAATGAATTACGCATAAAACTAAAACTATATGTTACTCATGATTTTTTAATGGAAATTCTTTCATTTGGACAAAACGTAAAAGTTATTAAACCAAAAAGTTTAATTAATGATGTAAAAACAACATATCAAAATGCTTTTAATCAATACGAAAACAGAAAATAAAAAAGAGCAACTGAAATTTAGCTACCCTTTTTATTATTTATCAAGTTTTATTTAATTACCAGTTACCAATAACAATAGTTCGGTGTTTCTTGTAATCATCTGATTTGCAGATAATTACGGCTAATTAAAAACAGTTATAATCCATTAAAAATCAGAACTTTGCGATTTAGCGGCTTTGCGAGAAACAAAAATTTAACTAAGTATTACAATAAACCAGTTACTAAAATTAAACAACTCCTTGTGCAAGCATTGAATCTGCAACTTTAACAAAACCGGCAATATTTGCACCTTTTACATAATCTACATATCCATCATCATCCGTTCCATATTTCACACAAGCAATATGAATATCTTTCATTATTCTGTGAAGTTTTTGGTCAACTTCTTCAGCAGTCCAATTTAGGCGCATTGAGTTTTGACTCATTTCAAGACCAGAAACAGAAACACCACCTGCATTTGATGCTTTACCCGGTGCAAATAGTACTTTAGCATTCTGGAATGCTTCAATAGCTTCAGGCGTAGTAGGCATATTAGCACCTTCACTTACACAAATTACATTATTGGCAATAAGTGCTTTAGCATCCTCTTCGTTTAATTCATTTTGAGTAGCACAAGGTAAAGCAACATCAACATTTACTTCCCATGGGCGTTTTCCTTCAAAAAATTCCACATCAAATTCATCAGCATAAGGCTGAACAATATCATTATTTGTTGCTCTTAATTCAAGCATATATTCAATTTTTTCGCCACTAATGCCATCAGGATCATAAACATATCCATCAGGACCTGAAATAGTAACAACCTTGGCACCTAACTCAGTAGCTTTTGTTACAGCTCCCCAGGCTACATTACCAAAACCAGAAACCGCTACCGTTTTTCCTTTCAGTGAGTCACCTTTAGTTTGTAACATTTCCTGGGCAAAATAAACATTACCAAAACCAGTAGCTTCTGGTCTCATAATGCTTCCACCCCACTCCATTCCTTTTCCTGTAAGTACGCCACTAAATTCATTCTTGATACGTTTGTATTGACCAAACAGGTAACCAATTTCTCGTCCACCAACACCAATATCACCAGCTGGCACATCAGTATTAGGACCAATATGGCGAACTAACTCTGTCATAAAACTTTGACAAAATCTCATAATTTCATTATCTGATTTTCCTTTTGGATTAAAATCAGAACCACCTTTTCCACCACCCATAGGTAAAGTAGTTAATGCATTTTTAAAAACCTGCTCAAATCCCAGGAATTTTAGAATACTCAAGGTAACACTTGGGTGAAAACGTAATCCTCCTTTATAAGGACCAATTGCACTATTAAATTCAATTCTATAACCACGGTTAACCTGAACCTCACCTTCATCGCTTACCCATGGTACACGAAACATAATCGTTCTTTCCGGCTCAACCATTCTTTCCAAAATTTTGCCATGTGCATATTTGGGGTTCATATCTATAAAAGGAATAAGCTTTTCAGCTACTTCCATAACTGCTTGGTGAAATTCTTTTTCGCCTGGATTTTTAGCGATAACCTCATCCATAAACTTTTTAACTTTTGCTTCCATAGTTCTTATTATTGATTTTTTTTACAATTTGTTAATTTACTAATTTTTTATCAAAAGTAGATAAATTTTATAAAGTATAAAATGAATTTGATTAAATTCAGCAAATTCTTAATGAATTTATAACACTAACTATCAGTAAATTAAGTTTGCCTACCGTGTGTTTAATAGCAGTGTCTGATATTTGTCAACTATTTGCCATAAAAAAAGGCTGCAAACAATTGCAGCCTTTTCATTTTTGGTAATTTGTAACTAGAAATTAGTCATTTAAAAATACAACTCTGTTTAGCTATTAAAAAGACTAATTACTAATATACTAATCACTATCTTTATACAACACCTTGCGCCAACATTGAATCTGCAATTTTAACAAATCCACCTATATTTGCACCGTCAACATAGTTTACATAATCGTCACTTTCCTTACCGTACTTCACGCAAGTTTCGTGTATACTTTTCATAATATTGAATAGTCTTTCATCTACTTCCTCTCTTGTCCATGATAAACGAAGCGAATTTTGCGACATTTCAAGACCTGAAACAGCAACTCCACCAGCATTTGCAGCTTTTGCCGGTCCATAAAGAATTTTATTTTTAAGATAAACTTCAATAGCTTCAGGAACTGAAGGCATATTTGCACCTTCGGCAACAACGAAACAACCATTAGCAATTAATAATTTGGCTTTGTCTTCGTTAATTTCATTTTGTGTAGCTGATGGGAAAGCAACATCACATTTAACACCCCATGGTCTTTGTCCTGCAAAATATTCAACGCCATACTTATCAGCATATTCTTTAATTCTTCCTCTTTTTACATTTTTCAAATGCATTACATAAGCTAATTTTTCAGCATCAATTCCTTCAGGATCATAAATATATCCACCTGAATCAGAAAGTGTAACACATTTCCCACCAAGGTCATTTACTTTTTCAATAGTATATTGAGCAACATTACCTGAGCCTGAAACTACACATGTTTTCCCTTTTATGCTATCACCTTTAAAGTTTAGCATGTTTTCAGCAAAATACACAGTTCCATAACCAGTAGCTTCAGGTCTGATTAAACTACCTCCCCAGTTTAAATCTTTTCCTGTTAAAACACCTGTAAACTCATTTCTAATTCTTTTGTACATTCCAAAAAGGAATCCTATTTCACGTCCACCTACTCCAATATCTCCAGCAGGTACATCAGTATTAGGACCAATATGCCTTGACAGCTCTAACATAAAGCTTTGACAAAATTTCATCACTTCATTATCTGATTTTCCTTTAGGATCAAAATCAGAACCACCTTTTCCACCGCCCATAGGTAAGGTTGTCAAGCTATTCTTGAAAACCTGCTCAAAAGCCAGGAACTTTAAAATCCCCAGGTTAACAGTTGGGTGAAAACGTAATCCTCCTTTATAAGGACCAATTGCACTATTCATTTCAATACGGAATCCACGGTTTACCTGAATATCTCCCGTATCATCCAACCATGGTACTCTAAACATGAGTACTCTTTCTGGTTCAACTACTCTTTCAAGAATTCTTCCATGTTCGTATTTAGGGTTTTCTTCAATAAATGGAATCACAGATTCCACAACTTCATGAACAGCTTGGTGAAATTCAAGTTCACCTGCATTTTTGGCAACAACTTTTGCCATAAAATCATCTAATACATATGCCATAGTATTCTAATTTTAAGTTAATTGATTAATAGATTAAAAGTAGTTATTTTTTTTGTAACACATAAGAAAATACAACTAAATCTTAAATGATTTTTATCATATTATACAGTAATTTTCATAACAACAATAGATTGCAATTAACATGTTGAAAAACAGAAGATTATTTATTTAATTGGCTCTAGTATAGATGTTCTGTGATATTTTTAATATCTGTATTGCCTATTTTAAGCAAGTAATTAGTACACTGGCAATTAGTAATTAAAATAATAAAACTACATTTTTAATTACCA